>DATMZP010000582.1:0-2760 GCA_035573595.1 Hyphomicrobiaceae bacterium | reverse complement strand
TCCTGCCGGCCGACGCGCAGGTCTACGTCACCTTCAGCCCGTCCGCCGCGCAAGGCGTCGCTACGGCCATCGCCGCCACGGCGTTCCATTTCGATCCGCTCTACGGCCACGACTCCGCCGATCCGCACGACATCGGGGTGGTGCTCCTGCCCGCGAAGAAGACGCGCGGCATCACGCCCTTCAAGCTGCCGGCAGCGGGCTACCTCGACCAGGCCGCCGCGCAGAACGGGCTCAAGGATCAGAAGTTCCTCAACGTCGGCTACGGCGGCGATGCCACCCGCACCGGCCAGCCGACCATCAGCTACGACGGGGTCCGCAAGGTCTCGGTATCCACGTACATGGCGCTGGAGAAGAACTGGCTCTGGCTGAGCATGAACTCGTCCACGGGCGACGGCGGCGACTGCTACGGCGACTCGGGCGGCCCGAAGCTGCTCGCCAGCAAGCCCGACACCGTGCTCGCCCTGGTCGTGACCGGCGATGCCAACTGCCGCGCCACCACCAAGGACTATCGCGTCGACTCACCTTCGGCGCGCGCGTTTCTCGCGGGGTACGTCGCGCTGCCCTGATCGGCGGAGGGCGGGCACTCCTGGGAGGACCCGCACGCCGTCAACACCGGGCCCCGGAGCCGGCTTGGGTCAGCATTGACAGGCAGGTCTTTGGTGGCGTAATTGCGCCTCAGCTTCGCCCGGGGGAGACGGTCAAGGCGGAGACCACATCCGAGAGCGACTCCCAATTGCCGTCTCAGCGCGCACAGGCGCGCGGGAGGCAAATCCATGATGCGCATCATGCTCGGCGTGGCCGCGGTGCTGCTCGGGGCGACCTGGCCCTCGTTCGCGAAGCAGATCCGGATCCCGATCACGCGCGTCGGCACCGTCCCGGTGCCCTGCGCCGATGAGCCGCTGCGGACTTGTCACAACCGCTGGCACCCGAACATCGACTCCGTAGCCAGCGCTGACCCGGGAGACACGGTCATCTTCGAGACCCGCGACGCGTTCGACAACCCTTTCAATCGGAAGACCACGCCGGCCAACGTGGCCGCGGCCAACCTGAATCTCATCCACCCGCTGACCGGGCCGCTGCACGTGAACGGAGCCCGGCGGGGCGACGTGCTGGCCGTGACGATGGTCGACGTCGGGCCCGGACCAGACCAGTTCGGGTACACGGTGGCGGTGCCAGGTTTCGGGTTCCTGCGCGATGTCTTCACCGACCCGGCAATCGTCCACTGGGAGCTCGGGCCGCTCCGCAGCGACGGCAAGACCCGCTTCGCCACCTCCCGCGATCTTCCCGGAGTCCGGCTGCCCCTGCACGGGTTCGCCGGGACCATCGGGGTCGAGCTCGGCCTTGCCGAGGTCGAGGTCGCGTTCGCTCGCGAGGAGCAGCTGCGCGCCAAGGGCGGCTTCGTGCTGCCGCCCGAGCCGGCCGATGCCGTGCCGGCCCAGCTCTGCGGCCCGACCGGAACGGCGCGGTCGCGCTGCCTGCGGACCATCCCGCCCAGGGAGAACGGGGGAAACACCGACGTGAAGCAGATGGTGAAGGGCACCACGTTGCTCTTCCCTTGCTTCATCGACGGGTGCGGGCTCTCTGTCGGCGACGTGCACTGGGCCCAGGGCGATGGCGAGGTCTCCGGCACGGCCATCGAGATGAACGCCATCGTCACGGTGCGGGTGGACGTGCGCAAGGGCATGGCCGCCAAGATCGGCAATTGGCCGATGTTCGAGAGCAACCGCGGAGGCGTGCTGCGCGAATTGGAGCCCGAGCATTTCCTCGCGACCATGGGCATTCCGGTGAAGGAGGCGGGAGTGGTGATCGGCCCCGAGGTGTGGCTGGACGGCTTCCTCAAGCCGCTGACCAATCAATCCGAAGACGTCACCCTCGCTGCGCGCGATGCCTTGCTGAAGATGATCGGCATCCTGACCGGCCCGACCTCACCCTCTCCGCACAAGCTGACAGCGGAGCAGGCGTATCTGCTCTGTAGCGTCGCCTGCGATCTGCGGATCAGCAACCTCGTGGACGTGCCGAACTACGTGGTCTCGAATTTCCTGCAGCTCGACGTCTTCAAGCACGGCGACGATGACTGAGCGGAAGGTCCCCGCCCTGCTCCTCCTCGGACTGGCCGGGCTGGTCCTGCCCGGCCACTCCCCCTATCTGCAGTGGTACGCCTACCGCGCCAAGCACCTGGTGGTGGTCGCCGACGGGACGAACCCGGGCGCCGTGGAGCTCGCAAACGCAATCGCCTCGACGTTGACCTCCCGCTGGCCGGAGTCGAAGGCCATCGCGGCCACGGCGAGATCCTCTCGCGAGGTGGTGTCGCTGCTCGTGAGCGGTCAGCTGCAGGTGGGCCTCTTGCCGGCAGCCGTTGCCTTGGAGGCGGTGGAGGGCCGGGGTGCGTTCAAGCTGGATGGCAAGGCTCCCCTGCGGGCGGTGGCCAGCATCGGAGAGGAGGTGCTTGTCGTTCTGGACAGTTTCGCGCCGGAGCGGGCCTTTGCCATCGCGCAAGCGCTCTCCACAAGCCGAACCGACGGTGCCATCGCCGACAAGCTGCCGCTGGCCCGCACGCCCATCCTGCTCCATCCCGGGGCCCTCCAGTATTATCGGCAGAACACCCGCTGAGAATGGCTTTCAGAAGGCGTCGAGCCGGCGTCGCGCATTCTGATGGTCACGAGCCGGATACACGCCGCCCGGGCCGAGGAGGTTTCGCGGCAAGGCAATTGTAGAAGTGCAGCCTGGTCGCCACGAGGCGCGGGCTCGCGACGTGGCGAG
>DATMZP010000581.1:0-16906 GCA_035573595.1 Hyphomicrobiaceae bacterium | reverse complement strand
CGGCATCCTGGGCGCGGCGCACGGCCAGCGCCTGCCGCATGTAGGCCTCGCGCTCGCCGGGCGTGGCCTCCACGTGGCGCAGGATGGCCATCGAGATGACCTCGTCGCCCTCGTCCAGCCGGATGCCGCGGACGCCCGTGGAATCGCGTCCCTTGAACACGCGCACGTCCTCCACGCGGAAGCGGATGCAGCGTCCGGCCGCGGTGGTGAGCAGCACGTTGTCGTCCGCCGTGCAGATCGCCACCCGCACGATGCGGTCGCCCTCGTCGAGTTTCATGGCGATCTTGCCGTTGCGGTTGATGCTCTCGAAATCGGCGAGGCTGTTGCGCCGCACGTTGCCGGTCTTGGTGGCGAACATCAGCTCCAGCTGGCCCCAGGTGTCCGGGTCCTCGGGCAGCGGCAGGATGGAGGTGATGGTCTCGCCCTCGGCCAGCGGCAACAGGTTCACCAGCGCCTTGCCGATGGACTGCGGTGTCGCCGCGGGCAGGCGCCACACCTTCATGCGGTAAGACATGCCGCGCGAGGAGAAGAACAAGACGGGGGTGTGTGTGGAGGCGATGAAGATCTGGGTGACGACATCCTCCTCGCGCGTCGACATGCCCGAGCGGCCCTTACCGCCGCGCTTCTGCGCGCGATAGGTGGAGAGCGGCACCCGCTTGATGTAGCCGCGGTGCGAGACCGTCACCACCATGTCCTCGCGGGCGATCAGGTCCTCATCCTCGACCTCGCCCTCCATCTCGACGATCTCGGTGAGGCGCGGGGTGCCAAACTCGGCCTTGATGTCGCTGAGCTCCGTCTTGATGATATCGACGATGCGCGCGCGCGAGGAAAGGATCTCGAGGTAGTCCTTGATCTCCTCGCCCAGCTTTTTCAGCTCGTCGCCGATCTCGTCGCGACCCAGCGCGGTGAGGCGCTGCAGGCGCAGATCGAGGATGGCACGCGCCTGCTCGTCGGAGAGGCGGATGGTGCCGTCCGACTCCAGGCGGTGGCGCGGATCGGCGATCAGATCCACGAGCGGGCCGATGTCCTTGGCCGGCCAGGCGCGGGCCATCATCTGCTCGCGCGCCTCCGCGGGGCTCGGCGCGCTGCGGATGAAGCGGATCATCTCGTCGATATTGGCGACGGCGACGGCCAGGCCCACCAACACGTGCGCGCGGTCGCGCGACTTGGCGAGCAGGTGCTTGGTGCGCCGCGACACCACCTCCTCGCGGAAGGACGTGAAGGCGGAGACGATGTCCTTGAGGTTCAGCTGCTCCGGGCGCCCGCCGTTGATGGCCAGCATGTTGGCGCCGAAGCTGGTCTGCAGATCGGAATGGCGCCACAGCTGGTTCAAGACCACGTCGGCGATCGCATCGCGCTTGAGCTCGATGACGATGCGCATGCCCTCGCGGTTGGTCTCGTCCCAGATGTCGGAGATGCCCTCGATCTTCTTCTCGCGCACGTCGGCGGCGATCTTCTCGATCAGCGTCTTCTTGCACACCTGGTAGGGGATGGCGGTGACGATCAGCGCCTCGCGGTCCTTGCGGATCTCCTCGGTATGCACCTTGGCGCGCATGATGATGGAGCCGCGCCCCTTGTGGTAGGCAGCGACGCTGCCCGCGCGGCCAAGGATCAGCGCACCAGTCGGGAAGTCCGGCCCTGGCACGATCTGGATTAGCTCGTCGATGCCGATCTCCGGGTTGTCGAGGTGGGCGATGCAGGCGTCGATCACCTCGCCCAGGTTGTGCGGCGGGATGTTGGTGGCCATGCCGACCGCGATGCCGCCCGAGCCGTTGACCAGCAGATTGGGGAACTTGGCCGGAAGAACCGTCGGCTCCTGAAGGCGGTCGTCGTAGTTGGAACGGAAGTCGACCGTCGATTTGTCAAGATCGTCGAGCAGGTACTGCGCGACCTTCGACAGGCGCGCTTCCGTATAGCGCTCCGCCGCCGGCGGGTCGTCGTCGATGGAACCGAAGTTGCCCTGGCCATTGATCAGTGGCACGCGCAAGGAAAAATCCTGCGCCATACGTACGAGCGCGTCGTAGATGGCGAGGTTTCCGTGCGGATGAAAGTCGCCCATGGTGTCGCCCACGACCTTGGACGACTTCATGTGCTTCTTGTTCCAGTCGAGGTTCAACCGGTGCATCGCGTACAGGATGCGCCTGTGCACGGGCTTGAGACCGTCGCGCACGTCGGGCAGCGCACGCGACACGATCACGCTCATGGCGTAGTCGAGATAGCTGCGCTTCATCTCGTCGGCGATGGCGATCGGCCGGATGTCGATCGGCCCCTTCCCGGAGCCTTCGCCGCCCGCGGGGGTATCGTTGTCAGCCACTTGGTTATGCCTATGGTTGTAGGTGGATGAGAGCTAGGGTCGGCTCCTGCTCAAGCCGGAGAATCGCGCCGGACGCTTTATTCGGAATGCCCGGCCGCGTTGATAGCCGAGCGGGCCTGGAGGAGCAACGGCAGCGCCCCGAAAGCCCTTTGAATATAAGCGTTTTTGCACATTTTTCAATCGATCGAAGGCGTCGGAAAGGAGCCCTGCGCCCCCCCTTTGCGCATGCCGGGAGACTGCTCCGAGCTTACCTGTTGTTGGTCTGGGCCACGAACTCCGGATCGTTCTGGGTCCTGCGCTCGAAGGCGAGGAAATCGTAGTAGCCGCAGCGGCCCTCGCCGGGATAGCTGCGGCAGGTGGCGGGGCGGGCCGGATAGACGGTGCAGCGCCGCTTCTCGGTATCGAAGAACCGGCAGATGCGGCCGAAGTGCTTATCCTTCTTGCGCCGCATGGAATACTTGTGCCCCCACCGCTCGGTGGTGAATTTCTCCCTCGCCTCCTCGAAGCTCAGGTCGAAGTGCTTGGCCAGACGCTCCACGTCGCGCTTGGTGAGCGCGATCAGCGGGTAGGAGCAGCAGTAGCCAGGACATTTACTGCAGTTATACATGCGCGGGAGTCTATCGGCTTGGGCGGGCAAGGCAACGGAGAGAACGGCGTCACCATACACGATCATGGTTAACGCCGAATTGGCGTTATAGAGACAAATGCCTTTGCCCCATGGGATCGGAGAGGGATCGGAGGGGGATCGGCGCGATCGCGCCGACGCGATTGCAACTACTGGGCGAGCCCTAGGTCGCCCCCCAGGTCGCTGGGCGCGGTTTCCGGCCGGCTCCTTGCCTCGTACTTGGAGAGGATGGCGCGCGCTTTCTCCACCACGGCGTCGGCGATGGCCGCCTGGCCCTGGGCGGTGGGGTGGAAGGCACCCGAGTAGACGCTCGCCAGCAGCGGCTGCACCCAGGCCAGCTTCTCCGATTTCAGGACCTTCTGCAGCAGGGACTCCGACACGTGGAAGTTGCCCGTCAGGAACGCATCGTTGGGCGTGCGGAACCAGCGTTTGCGCGGCGCGTACGCCTGCCACTGCGAAGGATTGTAGGGCACCCACTCGCCATCGACGAGGCGCGGCAGACGCATGTCGTCCGCCAGGTCCTGGGTCGCATCCGGGTCCGTCGCCGCCCCGCAGATGCCCCGACCGCGGAACACCGCGCGGTGGTCCTCCACGAACGTCCAGCCGTGCTGGCGGGCGCTGTCCTGCATGAGGGCGTGCAGCCGCTCCGCCGCGGTGTTGCCCTCGCGGGCCTTGGTCTCGCTCAGGAAGAAGTCGGGTAGCACGGTCATGCCGGCATTGCCGTCCGGGCACGGGGACGTGCCATCCTCAAGAAGCGCCATGGGCGGATAGCCGGTGAGGAGCACGCGGTCGGACTCCGTCCAGGGAATGTGCAGCAGCCAGTGCACCGCCCGGTTCACAGCCTTCAGGCGGTCGTCGAGCATATCGAGATGCTTGCCGGCCTCGGCGAAGCCGTAGACCTGCCCGAACCAGCCGCCAAGCTTGCGCAGCATCGAGCCGTCGCCCAGCACCGCGTTCGCCACCAGCCTGGCGAAGCCGATGTCGTTGCCGCCGATGGAGAGGAGAAGCAGGTCGATCTTGCGCGCCACGTCGGCGTCGCACTTCCTGAGCACCAGACCGCCCTTCAGCTCGGGGATCTTCTCCTTCATGTGGTAGGCTTCAGGCAACTCGTGGTCGCGTGCGCGCCCGCCGCACTGGGCGTCCGCCACCGCCGAGATCTGTGAGAACTCGGGCGGGTTCGGCACCCACTCGTTGCCCTTGTAGCGCAGGAACAGGCCGAACACAGTCTCTGCCCCCGAGCACGCCACACCGATGAATGTCACGGCCCGGTGCGGGTCCTCGACGGCGAGTTGGAGCGCCACCCGCAGCTGGTGCGAGTAGAGCGAGCGGTGGCAGGCCTGGTCCAGCCAGCGCGCGTTCTCCTCGATGAAGTCCCTGTCGCCGATGGTCCGCCAGTCGCCCAACCGGGCCGGATAGCCGCGCAGGGCGGATTTGCCGCTGCCGCTGTCGTAGTCCACGCTGCGAGTGGGTGAGAGGCGCACCGGCACATCCGGATTGCCCTCGCCGGCGGCGAAGCTGTCGCCCATGCCGACGACCAGCACGTCGCTGACGCGCGCCATCGTTTCGGCCACCTGGCGGCCGCCGATCTCCACCTTGACCCAGGCGCCGCCAGGATAGGGGATGTTGAGCTTCATCTCCACGTCGCACGGCAGGGTGGCAGCGGTGCCGCGTCCACCGCGCACCGGCGCGGTGAGCCAGGTGCAGTCCACGGTGGGCGCGTCGTCCAGGCCCTTGAGGCTCGCGCGCACCATGTGGCTCTTGGGGTTGAGATAGTCCTTCTGCTGCCGGCAGGTGTTGCTGTTGCGCTTCGGGTCCCAGCAGGTCTTCTCGTACATGGTGGCGGCCCAGCCCCCGTCGGGATGGCGCTCCTGCAGCAGGATCTCCGCCGACTGGATGGGGTTGACGGCCTGCTCCGGCGTGAGGCTCTTCCACGTGGCGCGGTGCACCTCGGTGTCGGCCGGGTCAAGGAAGAAGCGGAACGGATTGTCCACCCGCCAGACGATCTCGGGCTCCGCCAGGGCGGCGGCGCTCATGGAGGTCGCCACGGCCATCGCCAGCATCAGCGCCAGACAGCCACGCGACCACGCCTTGCTTCGCATCGGGCTTCCTCTTGCCCCCGTTCCCGTCGTCTCAGAGGCGGCCGAGCATGTGTGCCACAGCAACGGCCCAGGCCCGGGCCAGCGGCACGATCTGCACCTCCTCGCGCAAGGCTCCGCCGCCTTGACGCTCCAGCAGGCGCAGATACGGCCGGACCAAGGCCAAAGGAAGGAAAGCGACCCGCTCCCGCCGGGGTAAATCCCGCACGAGGCTCCGCGCCTCGGCGAGATTGCCGCGGATCTGTGCAAAACAGGCGTTAATAAGCGCTTCGCCCGCCGCCCCGGAGTCGGTGCCGGCGAGCAGCTCGTGCGGCGACAACCCGGCCGCGGCGATCTGCGTCTGCGCGAGCGGCACACGCCCCAGGGCCAGAGTGCGCGGCACGCGCAGCATGAGCCGCGCCAGGCCGTAGGCGCGCCCCGCGGCTGCGCAGGCCGCCTCGATCTGTGGTCCTGTGCCGACGCCGACCACACGGCAGGCCAGGGCGAACAGGGCGCCCTCGGTCCTGTCCAGGAACCCGCTAAGGGCCGCGTCGTCCTCGAAGGGGGCCGCGCGCAGCTCCAGGGCGTGCGCACCGATCATGTCGTCGAGCAAGGCGGCCGGCAGGTTGTAGCTGCGCACCGCGGAGCGCATGGCCTCCGCCACGGCATGGCCGCCGCTGTCTGCCCCGCCTTCCCCGCCCTCGCCCAGGCCAAGGGCGGTGCGCCACCACTGCAGCCGAATTTCGCCCATGAAGGGCTCGCGTACGGCACGGTGGGGAATGCGGGCCAGCTCTGCCGCGAGCGCCGCCAGGGCCAGCAGTGCCTCGCGTTGGGGCTCGGGCGCCAGGAGCGCCGCGAGATGGCGATCCGGCTCCCCTGCACGGGCAATCGCGGCGACCTCCGCCGCGCCTTCGTGCGGTGCGTTGCTGCCGGCGCCCGCCCGTCCCTCGGCCACCGTCAACCCACGGCGATCAGCGCCGCTCCGACGGGACGGCCTTCGGCCAGCAGCACGTTGTAAGTGCGGCAAGCGGCGCCGGTGTCCATGGGCTCCAGGGCGAGACCCGCCTCAGCGAACGCTCGCCGCACGGCCGCCGCCGGGAACACCTGATGCCCGCCGGTCCCCAGGATCAGCACCCGCATCTCGCCCTTCTCCGCCAGCGCCGGCTCCAGGCAGTCCACATCCAGCGGCTGCGACGGCTGCCAAGCATAGACCCCACTGGGCAGGCACAGGATCGACCCGCGATGGCTCATCCCGGCAAACCGGAACCCGCCGTTGCCATAGGCTTCGATCGGCGCAACGCCGGGGTAGTGGGCCGTGGGCTTGGTCATTCTTGACCGTCTTTCCAGGTCGCGCGCGGTTTTCCCGGGCAAGACGAGGCGCGACGTTGCGGCCGAGACAGGCCCGACGTCAGGCCGTCTCCTTCGCCGGCTCGCCCTTCACCCGCACATGGGAGATGGTGTCCTTGATCACCCGCACCCTGGTATTGTCGGCGATCTCAACCTCGACCTCGCCGTCATCCCTCACCTTGGTGACCTTGCCGACGATGCCGCCCGAGGTGATCACGGTGTCGCCGCGGCGGATGTTGTCGATGGTCTCCTTATGCTGCTTCACGCGCTGCTGCTGCGGGCGGATCATGAAGAAATAGAAGATCACGAACACCAGCAGCATCGGCACCAGCAGGTTGACCAGATCGCCCATTCCTCCGGGGCCGGACTGCGCATAGGCGGGGGAGATGAACATGGCGATTGCCTTCCTCACGCTCGGAGCGGGGCACCCGTTCCCGGCGGGCGGCGCCGCGCCTCGGGTAGCCTGAAATCGGCGCGACTATAGTGCCGCAGCCCTGGTTTGCAACCGCGATACACTCACCCGTGACGCCACGCACCCGTGACGCCGGTGCCGCCCTCATCTATAGAACGCCGCTAGAACACCGCATTGGCCGGGCCCCGTCCCGAGAAGCTGACAGATGCCGAGCCTTCCCCAATGACCGACGACAAGGCCATCCTGGCCGCCCTCGACCGCCTCGCCACCGCGCTGGAGCGGATGGCGCCGCAGCCGGCGCCGGAGTTCGACTTCTCGGTGGCCGAGGCGTTCGTGTGGCAGAGCCACCCGCCGGCCTTCTTGGCCGTCCCCGAGGTTAACCGTCAGCCGCTCGGGCTTCTGAAAGGCATCGACCGCGCCAGCGAGCAGCTTCTCGACAACACCCGGCGCTTCGCCAAGGGCCTGCCGGCCAACAACGCGCTGCTGTGGGGCGCGCGCGGCATGGGCAAGTCGTCCCTGGTCAAGGCCGCTCACGCCGAGGTGCGCCGCGAGCTCGCCCGCGCCGGCAAGAGCGGGCCAGACCTCAAGCTCGTCGAGATCCACCGCGAGGACATCGACGCGCTGCCCTTGTGCCTGGCGCACCTGCGCACTTCCGCCGACCGCTTTATCGTGTTCTGCGACGATCTCTCCTTCGACCACGACGACACCTCCTACAAGTCGCTGAAGGCGGTTCTGGAGGGCGGCATCGAGGGCAGGCCGGAGAACGTGGTGTTCTACGCCACCTCCAACCGCCGCCATCTGATGCCCCGCGACATGATGGACAACGAGCGCTCCACCGCCATCAACCCGTCGGAAGCAGTGGAGGAGAAGGTGTCGTTGTCCGACCGCTTCGGTCTCTGGCTCGGCTTCCACAACGCCAGCCAGGACGAGTACCTGGAGATGGTGAGGAGCTACGCCGCCCACCACAAGCTCAAGGTGGGCCAGGACGAGCTGGTGCGCGAGGCTCTGGAGTGGTCGATCACCCGCGGCTCCCGCTCCGGCCGCGTCGCCTGGCAGTTCATCCAGGACGTCGCCGGCCGCCTCGGCCACAAGCTGAAGCGGGAGTGAGATTCCACCTCGCTGGCTACCCGCCCAGCGGCCGCTGTCGCCATTCGCGAATGCAACGGCTGATATCACGCACGTCTCTGAAGCCGTCCTGCAGTCGGCTTGAGCGGCTCGAACGTGATCCGCAGACGCGTGCCCGTCGCCCGCGCAAAGCGCTTCAGCGTGCTGCCGGAGGGGAACGTGCGACCGCTTTCCATGCGGGCAATGGCGCTTTGCGAGGTCTCCATCTCCTTCGCCAGGTCCTCCTGGGTGAGACCCGCTCGCTTGCGCGCCCTGATCATCGCCGACGCCAGCGCGAACTCCTCCTCCAGCGCCTCGTACTCCCGGCGGTACTCGGCGTCGTCCATCCACCTTTTATGCAGATCGCTGATCCTGCTCATTGCACACCCTTCGCCCTCTCGCGGGCCAGCTTAAGCTCTCGCTTGGGCGTCCTCTGTGTCTTCTTGACGAAGACCCGGACAATAACGACGCGCCGTCCGCTTGCCGTCACGTAGATGGCCCGCGAGATACCAGACTTGCCCTTGAGCCGCAGCTCCCGGAGCTTGTCTTCGAGGTGATCCACGGCATCGCGAGGCAGGGCATCGAGGCCATGCTCCTCGATAATCTCCGACGACCGGACCAGACGCGCCCGCATGTCGGCAGGAAGCGCCTCAATCTCGGCGTCAACGACATTGTTGAGCGTACTGACAGCCCATGTCATCCAACAGACGATCCACAAGATATCAAAATTGAGATATTCCGGTCAACCGCGCCAGCGGCACCGGATCTTAGTCAGCCAGCGACATTCTTTCAAACATTGCTTGGGCGATATGGCCGATCCACGCCGAAAGGAGCTCGACAGGGCGTCAGGCCGCCTCGGTGAACTTCTGCGCGGTCTCCAGGTCCACGGACACCAGCTGGCTCACGCCCTTCTCGGCCATGGTGACGCCGAACAGGCGGCTCATGCGGGACATGGTCATGGGGTGGTGAGTAATCACCAGGAAGCGCGTATCGGTGTCGGCCGCCATCTTCTCCAAGAGCGTGCACATGCGGTCCACGTTGGAGTCGTCGAGCGGCGCGTCCACCTCGTCCAGCACGCAGATGGGCGACGGGTTCGTCAGGAACACCGCGAAGATCAGCGCCATGGCGGTGAGCGACTGCTCGCCGCCGGACAGGAGCGACAGCGTGGTGGGCTTCTTGCCGGGCGGCTTGGCGACGATCTCCAACCCGACCTCCAACGGGTCCTCCGCCTCGGTCATCTCCAGCCGCGCCTCGCCGCCGCCGAACAGGGTGGCGAACAGATTGCGGAAGTGGCTGTCCACCGCGTTGAAGGCCGCCTGCAGCCGGCTCTCGCCCTCCTTGTTGATCTCGGCGATGGCGCCGCGCAGCTTGGCGATGGCGGCCTCCACGTCGGCCTTGTCCTTGAACATGCCCTCGTGTTCGCCGGCGATGCGGGCGAGGTCCTCGTCGGCCTGCAGGTTGACGCCGCCGAGCCGCTCGCGGTCGGCCTTGAGCCTGGCCAGCTCGCGATCGGCATCGGCGAGCCCGGGCAGCGCAGCATCGTCGGGAAGCTCGGCGAGCCCCAGGCACTCCTCCGGCCCGACGGCCATGGTCTCGCGGATGCGGCGCGCCTCCTCGCTGCGGCGGACTCGGGCGCCTTCCAGCCGCGCCTCGATGCGGGCGCGGGCCTCGCGCTCGTCGGCCACCGCGGCCTGGGCCTGCCGCAGGGCCTGCGCCGACTCGCGATGCGCCACCTCGGCCGCGGCCTGGGCATCGGCCGCCGCCTTGCGCTCGGCCTCGGCCTTGCTCAGCTCGTGCAGAAGCTTCTGGCGCTGCTGCTCGACCATGACCGGAAGCCCCGCCAGGCGCTTGACCTCCGCCTTCGTCTCCGCCCAGCGCTGGTCGAGGGTGGCGGTCTGCTTGCGCGCACCTTCGGAGCGCTGCCTGGATCGCTCCGTCTCGGCCACGATGGCCTTCAGCCGATCGGAGCGGGCGCGGTGCTCGCGCTCCAGGGTGATCAGCTCGGTCTTGGCCTCGGTGAGGCGTGAGCGCAGCTCGCTCGCCGTGTCCTGGGCGTCCGCCAGTTCCCGCTCCAGCGGCTGGGTGTCGCCCAGCGCATCCACGGCCACCTCGGTCTCGGTGACCTGCTCGTGCGCCTCCAGGAGCGCCTCCTGCGTGCGCTCCTTGGCGTCGGCAACGCCGGCCAGCTTGGCCTCGGTCTCCCGCGCCTGGCGCTCCATGGCGGTCAGCTGCTCGCGCGTCTCGGCGAGCCTGCTCTGGCAGTCGCGCCACATCTGGCGCAGCTGGCGCTCCTCGGCCTGGGCCTTGCGATGCTGCTCGGTGGCCGCCTCGGCCTCGGCGCGAGCGGCCTCGGCCGCCTGCCGCTGGGCCTGCTCCTGCTCCATCAGGAGCCCCAGTCGGCCGCGCTCGCGCAGGCGGCTCGCCGCCGCGATGGCGCCCTGCGCGGAGGCGGCGAAGCCGTCCCAGCGCCACAGGTCGCCCTCGACGGAGACCAGCCGCTGCCCCGGCTTGAGGAACCGCTGCAACCGCGAGCCGTCGGGTCCCGCCACGACGCCGATCTGCTTGAGGCGTCGCCCCAACTCGGGCGGGCCGATGACATGCGCCGCCAGCGGCTCGACAGCCTTGGGCAGGCCCGGGTCCATCTCCCCGCCCGGATTCATGGTCCAGCGCGCCGGCGCCTCGTCGGCCACGGGAGCGTCGAGGTCGTCGCCCAGCGCCGCGGCCAGCGCCAGCTCGAAGCCGGACGCCACCTTCACCTGGTCCAGCACCGGCGGGATGCCGCTGTCGTCGGCCGGCTTTAACAGCTTGGCCAGCGTCTCCATCTCAGTGCGAATCTGCCCCGCCGACAGCGTCGCCTGCGCTGCCGCATCGCTGGAGGTCTTCGCGTTGGCCGCGGCGGCCTGCACGGCCTCCTCGGCGGCAACGGTCTTTCTCTCGATCTCGGCGATGTCGGCCATCAGCTTCTGGCCGACCTCGGTCGCCGCCTTCAGCTTGGCGGCGTCGGGGGCGCGGCCGACGATCTCGCGCGTCTGCTGCTCCAACGCGACCAGCTGGCGCTGCAGCTTGGCCGCACGCTCCTGGCGCTCGCGCAGCTGTCCCTCCAGGCTCTGGCGGCGCGCCCGCGCCTGGGCCACCGCGTTGGTCAGCTCGCTCAGCCGCGCCTCGGCGCTGCCCAGCGTCGCCTCGGACTCGTCGTAGGCGGCCAGCGCCTTCTGCTCGAAGTCGGCGGCCAGCTTGGCGGTGGACTTCAGCGAGGCCGTCTCGGCCTCCAGGCGTGCCAGCGTGTCCCTGGCCTCCTCGATGAGCGACTCCTCCCGCGCCCTGTCGCGCTCCAGCTGGGCCACGCGGCCCTCCAGCTCGCGCAGGCGCTCGGCGGTGCGCTGGGCCTCACGCTCCAGGTTGTCGCGCTCCACCTTGAATCGCTGCAGCACGGCACCCTTGATCGCCTCCTGCTCGCGCAGCGGCTGGATGGCGGCGGCGGCCGCGGCCTCCGTGGTCACCGCCTTGGCCTCGGCCTGGGTGGCGCGCCCGAGCTTCTCCAGGGCGGCGGCCAGCTCCGCCTCATCGGCCTCCACCTGGCCCTGCGCCTCCAGCCAGCGCAGGTAGAGCACCACCGCGTCGAGCCGGCGGATCTCGGTGGACAGCTCCTTGTATCGGCGCGCCTGGCGGGCCTGCCGCTTGAGGCTTTCGATCTGGGAGTCGAGCTGGCCCAGCACGTCGTTCAGCCGCGCCAGGTTGGCCTCCGCCGCCTTGAGGCGCAATTCCGCCTCGTGCCGGCGGCTGTGCAGGCCGGCGATGCCCGCGGCGTCCTCCAGGATGCGCCGGCGCTTCTCCGGCTTGGCATTCACCAGCTCGCCGATCTGACCTTGCCGCACCAGCGCCGGCGAGCGCGCGCCGGTGGCGGCGTCCTCGAACAGGATGCGCACGTCGCGCATCCGTACCTCCTTGCCGTTGATGCGGTAGGCCGAGCCCGCCTCGCGCTCGATCCGCCGCGTTACGTCGAGGGTGTCGTCGCCGTTGAACTCGGCCGGCGCGGCGCGGGCGCTGTTGTCGAGGAAGATCGTCACCTCGGCGGTGTTGCGGGCCGGACGGCCGGTGGTGCCGGAGAAGATCACGTCGTCCATGGCCGCGGCGCGCATGCTGGAGTGCGAGGTCTCGCCCATCACCCAGCGCAGCGCCTCCAGCAGGTTGGACTTGCCGCAGCCGTTCGGGCCGACCACGCCGGTCAGGCCCTTCTCGATCAGAATCTCGGTCGGTTCGACGAACGACTTGAAACCGACCAGGCGCAGCCGGGTGATGTGCATGGGACGCGCGGGTCCTTGATGGAGGCTTTCACGCGGACAGCCGCACGCACGACAGCAGCGGCAGTGCGGCTCAACGGGACGCCGGAGCGACGCCGGCTACGTGCCCGCTCAGCACCGGGTCCACCATCGCACGGATGTCGGCGATGCTGACAAACGACTTCACCAGCTTACCGTTGATGAAGAAATTCGGTGTCCCGATGACGCCCAGCGTGCGCCCGCGCTCCTTGATCCCGTTGATCGCGGCAATCATGCCACGATTCTCGCGGCAGCTGTCAAACTGCGCCCGGGTCATCCCCACCTGCGCCGCCACCTGGAAGATGGGATCGGGCCGCACCTCCTGGCTGACCCAGGAGGCCTGCTGTTGCATCAGCTTCTCGTAGAGCGCGAAATACTTCTCAGGCGGAGCGCACCTCAGCGCGATGGTGGCGAGCCCGGACTGCTTCCCGATCGGGAACTCGGCGCGCAGGATGAAGCGCACCTTGCCGGCATCGATGTACTCGCGCTTGAGCGTGGGGAAGGTCTCGGCCAGGAACCTGCGGCAGATGGGACAGGTCATGGAGGCGTACTGGACGATGACGACCGGCGCGTCCTTGCGCCCGAGCGATATCTCCGGCAGCTCGCCGGGCTTGAGGATCTCCTCGATCGCCGGGTTCTTGATCACCTCGCGCTGCCCGACCGCGGAGGCGGGCGCATCGGAGAACGGGTTGAACGCCGGCCCGGCGTCCGCCGTCATGACGCCTGACGGGGTTGCGGCCGAGGCGGTCGCGGGCGCGCTCCCGCTCGCAGACAGCGTCAGCCCCTCTCCGCTGCATCCGGCGAGCGCGGTGAGAAGGAGTAGCGCGGGGAACCTGGAACGCGTCCGCAACGGGCCCTCGTCTTGGCTGGTCTCAGGGCGTGGAGGCGGAGGCGATGGCCTTCTCGAAGTCCTCCAGGGTCGCCCCCGGCAGCCGCTTGCCGTTGACGAAGAAGGTCGGCGTGGCCCTCACGCCGAATTCGGCGCCCCGGTCGCGCTGCGCCACCAGGCTCTTGAGCAGCTTCTCGTTCTGCCGGCACTGGTCGAACGACTGCTTGGTGAAGCCGGCCTGCTGCGCATAGCCGAACAGCTTCGGCAGGAACTCGGTCTTGGACGGCGCCCAGTCATCCTGCTTGGAGAACAGCACCGAGATGAGCGGGAGCGCCCGCTCGTTGCCGGCACAGCGGGCCATCATGGCTGCCACCGCGCCGCGCTCGTCCAGCAGGAACTCGCGGAACACGAGCCGCACCTTGCCGGTATCGATGTACTTCTCCTTGAGAACGGGGAGCACGGTGTTGTGGAACGCGGCGCAGTGCGGGCACGTCATCGACGCATACTCGACGATGGTAACCGGCGCGTCCGCCTTGCCGATGGAGAGGTCGGGCAGCGGGCCGGGCTTCATCAGGTCCGCCGTGGTGCGCTTGGGCTTGTTGCGCTGGCGCGAGGCCGTCTCGGTGCCCGAGCCGCGCGAGGTCACCAGGCTGATGGCGAGGCCGGCAGTGGCCACCACCGCGGCTCCGAGCATGACCCGCCGCGACAGGAACGGCTCGCGTTCGGTCGTGTTGAGCGTCTTGGTCACAGGCGCAACTCCCCAATCTGAAACGGCGCAGCCACAGGTTGAGACCGCGACTGCCCCGAGGCGTGCGGCTGATAGCATAAGATTTCCGCCCCGGCAGGCAAAAATCGCGCGGCATGGTCGGCGCGTCGCCGGCCCTGGCGGCTGTCTACGCGGCGTTCGTGCCTTGATCACGCCCCGCGGTGGCGACTTCTTGTCCCAGGGGACGCACCCCCGTCAAGGTGGTTGTGGAGGCGCAACGGGCCGGGGCGTGCAACGCTCACGCGAGCTTGATTCGAGGAGAGGGCGGGGCGGCCGATGCGGGCTGTGGCTGGGACACAACGCGACCTTGGCTGGACCCAGGCGGAGCGCGCCGCCGGGACGTCGCGCGCGCTGCTCGACTGGTACGACCGGGAGCGCCGCAATCTGCCGTGGCGCGCCAAGCCGGGCCGGCGGGCCGATCCCTACCCGGTATGGCTGTCGGAGGTCATGCTGCAACAGACCACGGTCAAGGCAGTCATTCCCTACTACGCGGCGTTCCTGCGGCGCTGGCCGACGGTAGCGGCGCTGGCGGCGGCCGGCCTCGACGAGGTTCTCTCGGCTTGGGCCGGCCTCGGCTACTACAGCCGCGCGCGCAACCTGCACGCCTGCGCCCGCGCGGTGGTGGAGAGCCTCGACGGCAGGTTCCCCCGCTCCGAGGAGACCCTGCTGAAGCTGCCGGGGATCGGCCCCTACACCGCCGCCGCCATCGCGGCCATCGCGTACGGCGTGCGCGCGACCCCGGTGGACGGCAATGTCGAGCGCGTGGTGGCGCGCCTGTTCGCGCTGCCGCTGCCCCTGCCGAAGGCCAAGCCCGAGCTGAGGCGCTTGGCGGAGACCTTGACGCCGGCGAAGCGCGCCGGCGACCACGCCCAGGCCATGATGGACCTGGGCGCCACCGTCTGCACCCCGAAGCGGCCGTCCTGCCTCGTGTGTCCCGTCGCGGACTTCTGCGCGGCCCGCGCCAGTGGGATTGCCGCCCAGCTCCCCATGCGCGAGGCCAGGCCGGAGCACCCAACGCGGCTGGCCCTGGCCTACGTCGCGATCCGCGCGGACGGCTGCGTGCTGCTGCGCCGGCGTCCGGAGAACGGCCTCCTGGGCGGCATGCTGGAGGTGCCCTCGACCGAGTGGGCGGATGCGCTGCCGCGGATCGAGGACAGATTCCGGTCCGTGCCGGTGCGGGGCGACTGGCACCTGGTGCCGGGGATCGTCTCGCACACGTTCACGCACTTCCGGCTCGATGCGCTGATCTACCGCGCGCTGGTGCCCGCCCGCATCCGCCTGACCGCCTGCGCCGACGCCCCCCGCTGCCAATGGCTCCATCGCCGCGAGCTCGACGGCGCTGCCGTCCCCAGCGTGATGCGCAAGCTGATCGCGCATGCACTGCCGGACGCATAGATCGGGTCCAGTCCGGCGCGAGCCGGCCGAGGCCCGAGCACGCGCGTCCGCCGATGCGCGCGGCGCTTTTCTGACATATTCCGCGCGCCTCATTTGCATGCTCACGGCGCAGATCAACGACGCCCTGCAGCGAGGGCAATGCCGGCCGCGCCGTCGGCTACAACGGCGCCACGGTCTGGTCGCCGGAGGGCAAGCTGCTGGGCCGCATCCGCCTGCCGGAGGTGTGCGGCAACGTCTGCTTCGGCGGCCCCAAGCGCAACCGCCTGTTCATGGCCGCGAGCCAGTCGCTCTACGCCGTCTACGTCGCCACGCAGGGATCGGCTCCCGGCTAGGCCTGCATCGCCGGCCCGCTGCAGCCGTTCGGCCGGGGCTGGCATTAACGAAGGCTAAGTCAAACCGGGCCAATCGAGTTTGGCCCGGACCGGAGCCGGATATAGTGCCTCCCCGCGACACCCAACCAGCACCAGGAGGCATGCCATGACCACCTGCGCCTGCGGCAACTGCCAGTTCTTCGACACCCAGAGCAAGGCGGCCATGAAGCCGAAGGAGAAGGACAGCGGCCTGTGCCGCTACAATCCGCCCATGCCCCAGTTGTCCACCAGCGGCCATACCGGCGAAGGCCACGGCGTATGGCCGATGGTGGGCAAGAAGGACTGGTGCGGCCACTTCGCGGTCACCGTCGAGCGGTTCATGACGGCGGCGGAGTAGCGCCTCGCGACATTCCGACGGACGCAAGCCGATGCGCGCCGCGCGCCCGGCCGGCGTCAACCATGCTGCTCCTTGACCTGGTTCTCAAAGGTCGCTGGGCTTCAACCCAGTGTGTCTCGCAATACGCGCCAGCATGCGCGGGCCGATCTCGTCGCTGTCGTGAAAAGCAAAGACGTAGTCGGGCCAGTCTGGACGCGTCAGCGTCTTGTGGGAACCGGATTGGCGCTTCACCTGCCAGCCGATGCGAATTAGCGCAGCGAGGACTCGCCGCGCCTTCGCCGACGGCCAAGCAGTCACGCCGCTGCCAGCGAGATGATGATCTCCACGGGCTTCGCCTCCCCATGCTCCAGCCGTTCCGCGAGCACGCGCAGAGCCAGAATCTCAGCCCGCGCGGAAGCCTCGTCCGGGGTCGCACCGTAGGCCAGGACGCCAGGAAGCTGCGGAATCTCCGCAATCCAACGTCCGTCGTCCTCGTGCTCAATCTCAATCTTCAGGTGCATGAACGATTGTATAGCATATTGCAGAGAGCTTTGCACCAAGTCGGATGGCCACCTTTCTCCACGGCGTCACTTCCCATTCCGCTCCGCATCGAGCGGTGCGAAGTGGCCGCGCCGCTGCAGCCAGGCCATCAGGACGAGCGCAGGCAGCGCTGCAGCGGCGGTGGCGATGAAGAACACGGGCCAACCGACGGCCGTCACGAGGTAGCCGGTGCCGGACGAGATGAAGGTGCGCCCAGTCGAGGCCAGCGCCGTGAGGAGAGCGTATTGCGTGGCCGTGTGCAGCGGGCTGTTGCACAGGGCGGAGAGGTAGGCGACGAAGATCACGGTGCCGATGGCGCCTGTGAAGTTCTCCGCCACAATGGCGGCGGTGAGCGCACCGGCGCCCACCGGCTGGAAGTAGAGCCAGGCGAACACCAGGTTGGAGGTCATCTGCAGGATGGCGCCCAGCCACAGCGCCGCCGGCAGTGACAGCGCGCGCGCCAAGGCGCCGCCGGCGAACCCGCCGATCAGCG
>DATMZP010000580.1:0-7413 GCA_035573595.1 Hyphomicrobiaceae bacterium | reverse complement strand
GGGCCGTACTGCTTGAGGTAGGCGATCAGGTCGTCGATGTCCTGATCGTCGCTGAGGCCGGCGAACACCATCTTGGTGTTGGGGATCTTGCCCTTCGGGTTCTTGATGTACTCGCGGAACGTCGCCTCGTCCCAGGTAATGCCGGAGCCCTTGTTGGCCTCGGAATAGTTGAAGCCAGGGGCGCTGCCCGCCTTGCGTCCAAACAGGCCGTTGAGCTCCGGCCCCACCATGTTCTTGGCATTCTCGCCGATCTGGTGACAGGCACGGCACTTGTTCCAGATCGATTTGCCGTTGTCCACGTCCGCGGCCGAGGCGGCGGCGACCATTGCGGCGATCAGGGCCGCGCCGAATACAAGTCTCCGCATGTCTCCTTCAATCTCCCTACGTCCATACCTGTCTGCGCAGGGCTATTGGCGCCTTCCCGTCGGCTTTCTCAAGTGCTTTCTGCTGTTGCCGGCGACGCAGGCTTGCGCGGGCGGCGGTAGACGAACGGCGGCGCGGGCTTGGCGGCCTCGCGCGTGGCCAGTGCAACCATCTCGGCGTGGCGAGGAGACTTGACGCAAGCCGGATCGGCAGCGCGGGCATCGCCGGCAACCGCGAACGCCTGACAGCGGCAGCCGCCCCAGTCGATCTCGCGGCGATCGCAGCTGCGGCAGGGCTCCATCATCCAGTCGGTACCGCGGAACTTCTCGAAGGCCTGGCCGTGCAGCCAGATCTCGGCGAGCGGCCTGTCGCGCACGTTGTCGAAGACGAGACCGGGAATGGTCTCGGCGGCGTGGCAGGGCAGGACCTTGCCGGAGGGCGTGACATTGACGATGCCGCGGCCCCAGCCGCCCATGCAGGGCTTCGGCCAAGTGGCGTAATAGTCCGGCACCACGAAGTCGATGACCAGGATGCCCTTGAGACGCTCGCGCGCCGCCTCGACGATCTCGGCGCTGCGCTTCACCTGCTCCCGCGTCGGCATCAACGCTGCGCGATTGGCGAGCGCCCAGCCGTAATATTGGATGTGAGCCACCTCCACCCGGCCGGCGCCCACGTCCACGGCGAAAGCGATGATCTCCGCGAGCCGGTCCAGATTCTGGCGGTGCACCGGCGCGTTGATGGTAAGCGGGAGGCCGACTTCGCTCACCCAGTGCGCCAGCTGGCGCTTCTTGGCGTGCCCCCCTTCATAGTGGGCGATACGGTCGGCGTTGGCGGGCTCCACGTCCTGGATGGAGAGCTGCACGTGATCGAGGCCGCTGGCGGCCAGAGCTTCCAGGCGCGCGCGGGTGAGAAGCACGCCGGCGGTGATCAGATTGGTGTAGAGGCCGGCCTCCGCCGCGGTGGCAACGATCTCCTCCAGGTCGCGCCGCACGGTGGGCTCGCCGCCCGAGAGGTGGAGCTGCAGCACGCCGAGGCGCGCCGCCTGGCGTAGCACATCCTGCCATTCCGCGGTGGTCAGCTCGCCACCGGCGCCCTCGAGCGCCAGCGGGTTCGAGCAGTAGGGACATTGCAGCGGACAGCGGTGCGTCAGCTCGGCGAGCAGCCCTATGGGGGCACGCTGGCAGGCTGAGCTCTCAACCGGCTGCATGTGACCTGTCTCACGCACGGCAAATCTCCCTGTCAGGGAGAACGCCCTTCAGAGCGAAAAAGCTGCGGGGGCGACGTTGCGGCTGCTCCAGCAAGGATCTGCGCCCGCCCCTTTTTTCCAGGGGCGAGGTGGAACGTCGCTTGGCTCAGATGGTCAGCCGGCACCCGTACCTGAGCGCCGGCCGCGCCGATCAGCGATCCGAGGTGGCGAATAGCAGCAGTCAGCGGGTCTCGACCTCGGCGGGCAGATAGCTCGTGACTTCGAGGCCGACTTCCTGCTCCATCACCTGCGGCGTGCTCCAAGCCTCTTTCATGTCTGTTCCTCCTGCAGATGGGTTGTGCTTCGAGGGTGGCTCCGGCCGGATAAAAGACGCACGATAGTAGACACACGATAGGCTAGACAGACATTCCCGGCGAGCCCAGGAAGTATGCGGCATTCGAGGGCGGCGGGCAAACGGATTTGGCTCACTCCCAAAGGCACTCACCCCAAAGGCGCTTACCCAAAGGCTCCGGCACCGCTTCAGCCGGCCCCGGGATGGGAACTCACCAGCCGGCGGACGCCGCGCAGCCAAGTCTCGTCGGTGTTGCCGCGCAGCTCGACGCGGTGGACCTTGTTAACCTTGCCGCTGGCGACATCTCTCACAAGGATTTGAACAACCAGGATGAGGCTGGAGATTTTCCGCACGGCTCCCGTGATGGCGATCTCCGCGCCGGCCTTGCGCGCGATATCGATCTCGCATCCGCCGCATTTATGGAAGGGGCCTGTGCTCTCGATCTCGGCGGCGAGGCCGCTCAGGTCGAGAACCTCGTAACCCGCCTCGCGCGCAGCCAGGGTGCGCAGCTCCTCGGTCGCCAGCTGCAGGCGGGCCGTCTCATCCGCTTGCTGGCCGGCGTGCTCGCCTTCCAGGCTCACGTCGATCAGCTCGAAGGGAAAGATCGCGGCCTTTGGTCCCGCATGCGCCGCGGCGGCGCCGGCAAGCGTCAGGACGAGCAAGCCGAGTGCATAGCGGAAGATCGGCATCGGCGTTGACCTTTGTCGTCGGGCATCGAGAACCGCATTTTGCAAAGCGCTAACGGTACGTCCGCTCTGTGGTCAGAGATTGACAGATGTGGGTGGCCTGAGGGAACTAGGCGAATATGATCGCTCGATAGAAGTCGTGGAGATCGCCTGCCGTCGGCGGGCGGTCCGGTCCAACCGGGAGTCCACGCATGCGAGAGAAGGCCAGGAGACGGCCCCGCGAGCGCAACCGCGGCTTGACCGGGAAAACAGCGCTGCTCGCTGCGGCCGTCGCGGTGCAGCTTGCGCTTGCGCCGGCCGCCGGGCAGCCGCAGGCGCCGGCCGCCTCGACTCCGGCGGCGCAGGCTGGTGCGGTGCAAAAGATTGCCATCGTGCTGGCGCGAGAGCTGCGCGACCGGCCGCCGCCGCTGTCGCTGCTCGACTTTCCGCCCCAGGACGACGGCGTGGCGGGGGCGCGGCTTGCGATCAACGACAACAACACCACGGGGCGCTTCCTCAAGCAGGAGTTCGCGCTGGACGTGGTGGAGAGCGCGTCCGCATCGGATCTGATTGCGGGGGTGTCGAAGCGCATCGATGCCGGGGCGGGGTTCGTCGTGGCCGACATGAGCCCCGCGGCACTGCTGCAGCTGTCCGACGCGCTAAAGGCGCGGGATGCGCTGATCCTGAACGCGGGGTCGGCCGACGACCGGCTGCGGGAGGCAGATTGCCGGGCCAACGTGCTCCACACGGCACCGTCGCGGGCGATGCTGGCGGACGGGCTCGCGCAGTATCTGGTGTGGAAGCAGTGGCGGCGCTGGCTCCTGGTGCGCGGCACCGGGCGCGACGATGAGGCGTTCGCCGACGCCCTGCGGCGCGCGGCCAAGCGGTTCGGCGGCAAGATCGTGGAGGAGCGCACGTTTCGGGTCGAGACCGGCAGCCGGCGCTCCGATGGAGGGCACGAGCAGGTCCAGCTGCAAATCCCCGCCTTCACCCAGAATGCGCCGGCCTACGACGTGCTGCTGGTCGCCGACGAGGAGGAGCAGTTCGGCGATTACTTCCCGTATCGCACGTGGGATGCACGGCCCGTGGCGGGGACGCAGGGGCTGGCGCCCATGAGTTGGCATCCGGCCCTGGAGCAGTGGGGCGCGACGCAGTTCCAGAACCGGTTCCGGCGGCTGGCCAACCGGCCCATGCGCCCGCTCGACTACGACGTGTGGGTGGCGGTGCGCTCGGTCGGCGAGGCCGCCACGCGCACCAAGTCGGCGGAGCCCAGGGCGCTGATCCCCTACATGAGGTCGGGCGAGTTCGATCTCGCCGCGTTCAAGGGGCGCAAGCTGAGCTACCGCAGCTGGGACGGCCAACTGCGGCAGCCGATCCTGGTCGGCACGGCGAAGCTGCCGGTGACCGTCTCGCCGCAGCCCGGATTCCTGCACCAGTTCTCCGAGCTCGATACGCTGGGCGTAGACAAGCCGGAGAGCGGCTGCAAGGCGTATGCGCCGTGAAGACAGCAGCGCAGCAGGCCGGTAAGGCAATAGGGCGGGGCGGTGGGCCGACGGAGGTGACGGTGGGGAAGCGATTGGGCGGTGTGGCGATTGGGCTGGCATTGGCCGCCTGGGTGGTCCTTGCTGTGCCGGCGGGCGCCTACACCGTGTACGTGACCAATGAGAAGGACAACACCGTCACCGTGCTCGACAGCGAGAAGATGGAGGTGGTGAAGACGGTGAAGGTGGGGCAGAGGCCGCGCGGGGTGACCCTCACCAAGGACAACAAGTGGCTGCTGATCTGCGCCAGCGACGACAACCACGTACAGGTGTTCGACGCCCGCACCATGGAGTATGTGAAGGCGCTGCCCTCGGGGCCGGACCCGGAGCTGTTCATCCTGCACCCCTCCGGCAACCCGCTCTACATCGCCAACGAGGATGACAACCTCGTCACCGTGGTGGACATCCAGACCGGCAAGGTTTTGGCCGAGATCCCGGTCGGCGTCGAGCCCGAGGGCCTGGGGCTGAGCCCGGACGGCAAGCTGCTCGTCAACACGTCGGAAACGACGAACATGGCGCACTTCATCGACACCGCCACCAACACCACCATCGACAACGTGCTGGTGGACAGCCGGCCGCGCGTGGCCGAGTTCAGGGCCGACGGCGGCCAGGTGTGGGTGAGCGCCGAGATCGGCGGCACGGTGACGGTGATCGATCCCCGCACGCGCAAGACCCTGGGCAAGGTCGAATTCCAGATCCCTGGCGTCAACCAGGACGCCGTCCAGCCTGTGGGCGTGAGGATCACCAAGGACGGCAAGCGCGCGTTCGTGGCGCTCGGGCCGGCCAACCGGGTTGCCGTGGTGGACACCGCGACGTTCAAGGTGGAGCGCTATCTGCTGGTAGGCCAGCGCGTGTGGCAGCTCGCGTTCACGCCCGACGAGAAGCTGCTGTTCACCACCAACGGTACGTCCAACGACGTGTCCGTGATAGACGTGCAGAGATTGCGCGTCGTGCGCTCGATCAAGGTCGGGCGTTATCCCTGGGGGGTCGTGGTGGCCCCGTTCTGAATTGGGCGAATAGCGAATGGTGAATGGCGAATAGAGGATGGCGAATTGGGAGTGGGGCTTCTGCCGTTGCGGTCGCCCCATTCGCCATTCGCCACTCGCCATTCGCCTCTTCTGGAGGAGCCGCGCATGTTTCGTATGCTCAGCCCTTTCGTTGCCGCCGTGCTTGCCCTGCCGGGGCCGGCGCGGGCCGAGGGATATCTCGCGCAGAAGCCCGAGAAGCTGCCCGACCTGGTGCTGGGCCTGGGCGAGGCCGGCTACGGTGTCTCGCAGAAGGACTATACGCTCGTCACCGGCAAGGCGTACCGCCTCAAGCTCAAGTCCACCGGGCAGAAGGAGTGCGCCTGGGAGGCGCCCACGTTCTCCAACTACATCTGGTTGCGCAAGGTCGAGGTGGCGCACGTGGAGATCAAGGCCAGCCATGTCTACGAGATCGAGATGGAGCGCGAGGGTGAGGCGGAGATCTTCTTCGTGCCGATCAGGCCCGGCGAGTATCCGTGGGCGTGCAGGGGGCTCGAAGGGAAGGGCATGGCCGGCAAGTTCATTGTGAAGTGATGAAGCCCGTCCCGCCACAGTCGTTCAATGCAGAGACCGATGCGCTGCTGGTGCGGGGCGTGAGCCACCGCTTCGGGCCGGTGCCGGCGCTCGACGACGTGTCGCTAAGGGTGCCGCGCGGCGGCTTCGTGGTGCTGCTGGGGCCGAACGGGGCCGGCAAATCGACGCTGTTCGCGCTCATCACCCGGCTCTTCGACAACGTGACGGGCGAGATCCGCATCCTGGGCCATGACGTGCGCCGGCAGCCGGCGGCTGCTTTGCGGCAGCTGGGCGTGGTGTTCCAGAGCCGCAGCCTCGATGCCGACCTCACGGTGCTGCAGAACCTCGCGTATCACGCGGCGCTGCACGGCATCGGCCGGCCCGAGGGCCGCCGCCGGGCGCTCGAGGCGCTCGACAAGGTGGGCCTCGCCGATCGCGCCGGGGCACGGGTGCGGACGCTGTCGGGCGGGCAGTCGCGGCGGGTGGAGATCGCGCGGGCTCTGCTGCACGATCCGGCCTGCCTGCTGCTCGACGAGGCGACCGTCGGCCTCGACGTGGCCTCGCGCGAGAGCGCGCTTGCCATCGTGCGCGGGCTGGTGAAGGAGCGGGGCGTGGGCGTGCTGTGGGCCACGCATCTGGTGGACGAGGTGGCGGCCGACGACCGCGTGGCGCTGCTGCACAAGGGGCGCGTGCGGTTCGCCGGGCCGGTGCCGGACCTGCTGGACCTGGCGCAGGAGGGCAGCCTGCGCGGCGCGTTCATGCGCGTCACCGAGGATGCGCGGGCGACGGAGGCGAGGGCATGACGGCCACCGCAGCCACCGGTGCCAGGCCCGGCCGTCTCGATCTGGCGGGCTATCTCGCCTGCTTTAACGGCATCGTGTGGCGCGAGGTGCTACGCTTCCTGCACCAGCGCGAGCGGTTCCTGGCGGCGCTGGTGCGGCCGCTGGTGTGGCTCTTCATCTTCGCGGCGGGATTCCGCCAGGTGCTGGGCGTGTCGATCATCCCGCCGTACGAAACCTACGTGCTCTACGAGGTGTTCGTGACGCCGGGCCTGGTCGCCATGGTGCTGCTGTTCAACGCCATGCAGACTTCGCTCTCCATGGTGCACGACCGCGAGACCGGCACCATGCGCACGCTGCTGGTGAGCCCGTTCCCGCGCTCGTTCCTGCTTCTCTCCAAGCTGATGGGCGGGGTCGCGGTGGCGCTGCTGCAGGCCTACGCGTTCCTCCTCATCGCCTACTTCTGGGAGGTGGAGCCGCCGCCCATCGGCTACCTCGCGGTGCTGCCGGCGCTCGTGCTGTCCGGGCTGATGCTGGGGGCGCTGGCGCTCTTCATGTCGTCGGTGATCCGGCAGCTGGAGAATTTCGCTGGCGTGATGAACTTCGTGATCTTCCCGATGTTCTTCGCATCCTCGGCGCTCTATCCGCTGTGGCGCATCAAGGAGTCGAGCCCGCTGCTCTACGAGATCTGCCGCGCCAACCCGTTTACCTACGCCGTGGAGCTGATCCGCTTCGCGCTCTATGGGCAGCTTGAGCCGGTCTCGCTGGCCGTGGTGGTGGGCTTCACGGCGGCGTTCCTGGCGGCGGCGGTGTTCGCCTACAACCCCTCGAAAGGCCTGCTCGCCCGCCGCGGCGAGCCCGGCAGAGGAGGAGGGTGACATGATTGCTTTCCACAGCCTGAGACGGGATTCCGCTCCCCCTTGTGGGACGGGCAACTGGCGGCGTGCTCCTGGCTCCATTGCAACGGTCGCCGTGGCGCTCCTCACGAT
>DATMZP010000579.1:0-2178 GCA_035573595.1 Hyphomicrobiaceae bacterium | reverse complement strand
ATCGAGCCCGGGGAGAAACGTGATGGCCGAAGAAATCCGCATCGAGTTCACCCGCTTCTCCGCGTTCTACTCGCCGCTCATCGCCACCATGGCGGGCGGGTTCCTGAAGGCGGAGGGGCTGGAGCCGAAGCACTCGGTCTCGGCGCCGGGCAAGTCGGCCATCGCCGGCCTCGTCGACGGGTCGGTGCATGTGGCGCAGTCGGCGCCGTCATACAACTTCGGGGCGCTCGAGCAGGGCAAGACGCCGCCGGCGCTGCATTTCGCCCAGATCAACGAGAAGGACGGATTCTTCCTCACCGGCCGCAGCCCCGACCCGGCTTTCGCCTGGGACAAGCTCAAGGGCCGCAAGGTGATCGTCGATCATGGCGGCCAACCGATGGCCATGTTCAAGTACGCCTGCTTCAAGCGCGGCCTTGACTTCAAAGACGTCATCGCCATCGACGCCGGCAGCACCGACAAGATGATCGCCGCCTTCAAGGCCGGCGAGGGCGATTTCATCCACCTGCAGGGCCCGTCGCCGCAGCAGCTGGAGCATGACAAGGTGGGCCACGTGGTGGCCGCCGTCGGCGACCCCATCGGGCCGTGCGCCTTCTCCAGCCTCGCCGCCGCGCGCGAGTGGCTCGCCTCCGACACGGCGAAGGCCTTCATGCGCGCCTACCGCAAGGCCCGCGCCTGGCTGATCGCCACGCCGGCCGCCGAGGTGGCCAAGGCCGAGGCCGCCTTCTTTCCTGGCGCCGACGAGGCCGTGCTCGCCGCCACCATCGCCGCCTACCAGAAGCTCGGCAACTGGAGCCCGCACGTCGACATCACCCGCCCCGCCTTCGAGGCAACGCTCGACATCTTCCAGCACGCGGGGCTTATCACCAAGCGCCACAAGTACGAGGACGTGGTCGCGCCGCCGCCCGCGTAGCCGGCGTCGTCGGCGGCATCGATTCGAGGCAGAAGGGGAGGGGGCGGGATGCCGCGCATCTGCGCTGGGCTGGCAATCGCAGCACTTGTGACAACGGCCCTGGCCACGATCACCGGCTTGCTGGCACCATGGTGGCCCGCCGCAGACCTGCCCAACCATTTCACGCCGCTCGTGCTCGTCACGGCGATCGCCGGCCTCGCTCTTTTGCCATTCGGCGGGATGCGCGCAACGCATGGGCGCACCCGGGTTGCGCTCGGTCTCAGCCTTGCCGGTGTGGCGGCGATCAACAGCGTTCCGCTGCTCTCCTCCTTGACCACCACCGCCGTTGCGGCCGCGGAGCAGACCGATACGTTGACCGTGGTCAGCTTCAACGTCTTCACCAAGAACCGGCGACTGGACGAGGCAGGCCGCTGGCTTCTCGATCAGAACGCTGACGTGATCGTCCTCCAGGAGATGACGGATGGCAACCGGGCCCCCATAAAGCAGGTGCTTTCAGCTGGGTATCCCCACGTTCACGACTGCAACTGCAACGACATCGTCATGTTCTCGCGACGGCCGTGGATCTCTGCCGGCGGCCAGCCTCGCACGGCCGAGCAGCCGGCGTTGTCGTGGCTTACTCTTGCCGACCGCGATGGCCGCGAGGTACGCATAGTCGGATTGCGGCCTCGCTACATCATGGAGCCTCGCAAGTACGCAGCCCACTACGACTGGCTTGTGCGCCACATCCCCCAACTCGGGGACCGCCTGATCCTGGTCGGTGATTTCAATGCCGCCCCGTGGTCCTGGCAGTTGAGGCGGCTTGCCACTGCGGCCGGGCTGCGCCGGCACGGGACCTACGCGACGAGCTGGCCTTCGCTTATGCCCATCGTGCTCATCGACAATCTGCTGACAACGCCCGACATCAAGGGCGTCTCCTTCGCGACAGGCCCGTTTCTCGGCTCCGATCATCTTCCTGTCGTCACGCGCGTCGCTCTACCGTAAGCGCAACTGCTCATCCGGGAGCGACCGCCGATCTGCAAGACAACATGAAACCGTCGAGACAAATATGGGAGGGAAGAATGATCGTATCACGTTGCATATTCGCAAAGGCGCTGGCAGCGCTCGGCGTGCTGGCCGTCGCATCGCAGGCGGCCTGGGCCCAGGGCTACCCCGACCGGCCCATCCGCCTGATCGTGCCGTTCGCGGCCGGCGGCAACGCCGACCTCAACGGCCGGGTGGTGGCCGATGTCGTGCAAAGGGCTTTGGGGCAGCCCGCCGTCGTTGAGAAC
>DATMZP010000578.1:0-4350 GCA_035573595.1 Hyphomicrobiaceae bacterium | reverse complement strand
CGGAAAAACCACGAAATTGACTGTGAATTGCCGCAAACGCGAGCTTGGGCGATAGATGTCGTGGTGTCTGTCGCGGTGTCAGACCCTCCGGCTCTGACACCGTAGCGGCAACCCGACGGCATGGGGTCAGACCCCTCGCCTCAATCGTCGCGCTATGATCTCCGCGGCTGGAGGCGAGGGGTCTGTCCCCCGATAGGATACTCACTCGATGTGTGGAATCGTCGGCATACTTGGCAAGCAGGCCGTTGCGGCCGATCTGGTGGACGCCCTGCGCCGCCTCGAATATCGCGGCTACGATTCGGCCGGGGTCGCTACGGTGGAGGATGGCCGCCTCGACCGGCGCCGCGCCGAGGGCAAGCTGAGAAACCTGGAGCTCAGGCTCTCCAGCAACCCGCTGCAGGGCCGCACCGGGCTCGGCCACACGCGGTGGGCCACGCACGGCCGGCCGGTGGAGCACAACGCCCACCCGCACATGAACGACCGCGTGGCCGTGGTCCACAACGGCATCATCGAGAACTTCCAGGAGTTGAGGGAGGAGCTCTCCGCCAAGGGCCACAAGTTCCAGACCGAGACCGACACGGAGACGGCGCTGCTCCTCGTGAGCGACTATCTGGACCAGGGTCTGACCCCGGTGGACGCCGCAGGCCGGGCGCTGCAGAGGCTGCGCGGCGCCTTCGCCCTCGGCATCATCTTCGCCGGCGAGGACAACATGATGATCGGCGCCCGCAACGGTCCGCCGCTCGCCATCGGTCACGGCAACGGCGAGATGTACCTGGGGTCGGACGCCATCGCGCTGGCGCCGTTCACCGACACCATCACCTATCTGGATGACGGCGACTGGGCGGTGCTGACGCGCGAGGGCGCCCGGATTTTCAACGTCGAGGGCGCTAACGTGACGCGCCCGGCGGTGAGATCGGTGGCCAGCTCCCTGCTCGTGGACAAGGGCAACTTCCGCCATTTCATGGCCAAGGAGATCCACGAGCAGCCGGAGGTGATCGGCCATACGCTCGCCAACTACGTGGATTTCGCCAACGGCACTGTCACCCTGCCGGATCTGGGCGTCGACCCCGCGAAGCTGGAGCGCGTCGCCATCTCGGCCTGCGGCACGGCCTATTTCGCCGGCCTCGTCGGCAAGTACTGGCTGGAGCGCTATGCGCGGCTGCCGGTGGAGATCGATGTCGCCTCCGAGTTCCGCTACCGCGAGCCGCCGCTGGCGAAGGGCGGGCTCGCCCTGTTCGTCTCCCAGTCCGGCGAGACAGCCGACACGCTTGCGACGCTGCGCTACTGCAAGGCGCAAGGCCAGCGCACCGCGGCCATCGTCAACGTGCGCACCTCCACCATCGCCCGCGAGGCCGACGCGGTGCTGCCGACGCTGGCCGGGCCGGAGATCGGCGTGGCCTCGACCAAGGCGTTCACGTCGCAGCTTGCCGTGCTGGCCTGCCTTGCCATCGGCCTTGGCCGCGCGCGCGGCACCATTGCCGCGGCCCAGGAGGCCGAGCTGATCAAGGCGCTCGGCGAGGTGCCCCGCCACATCGCCTCGGTGCTGCGCGGGGAGGCCCGCTATGAAGCGCTGGCCCACCACTTGGCGAAGTCGCAGGATGTGCTCTACCTGGGCCGTGGCGCCACTTATCCGGTGGCGCTGGAGGGGGCGCTGAAGCTCAAGGAGATCTCCTACATCCACGCCGAGGGCTACGCCGCCGGCGAGTTGAAGCACGGCCCCATCGCCCTCATCGACGAGAAGGTGCCCGTGATCGTGGTGGCGCCCGAGGACGACCTGTTCGAGAAGACCGTCTCCAACCTGCAGGAGGTGGCGGCGCGCGGCGGCCGCATCATCCTGCTGTCCAGCGCCGACCCGGCGCGGGCGGGCTGCCCGCTTGACGCCCACCTGCAGGTGCCCAGGGTGCCGCCGGCGCATCCCTTCACCAATCCGCTGCTCTACGCCATTCCGGTGCAGCTCATCGCCTATCATACGGCGGTCTTCATGGGGACCGACGTGGACCAGCCGCGCAACCTGGCCAAGTCGGTAACTGTGGAATAGGGCGGGCAACGCCCCAGGAGACCGTGCGGGACGCCAAGCGGCGAATTGCCGGACATCACGGAATTGTCGTAGTTTTCCCGTTACAAGGGGGCTCGCGGAACGCGGCCTCAACGGGGTTCAGGCAACATGGCGCGCGAGTGGCGGAGGGCGGTGTTTGCGGCGCTGGCCGCGGCCATGCTCGGCGGCGTCTGCGTGCTGACGGCCCAATTCGGCGCGCGCGCTTATGCGGCTGCCGAGGAGGCCGAGGAGGAGCAGGATCAGGCGCAGTCTCCGGCGCAGTCTCCGGCCGCCGAAGCCCAGCCCAAGGGCGGGAAGAAACGGCAGGACCCGGCAGAGGCCCAGCGCGCCATCGAGGCGGCGCTAAAGCAGGTGCAGGCGGGCCGGGCCGATCAGGCCGTGCAGGCCATGACAGCCACGCTGTCGGCCGGCAACCTGCCCCCAGCACTCATGGCCAAGGCACTCTACGTGCGCGGTCTCGCTTACCGCCGGCAGGGTCGGTCGGCGCAGGCCATCTCCGATCTCAACAGCGCCCTGTGGCTGAAAGGCGGGCTCGGCGGCGAGGACCGGGTGGAGGCCACCAACGAGCGGTCGGCGGCCTACGCCGCTGCGGGGCTCGGCGGGCGCGAGCCGGAAAGCGCTCCTGGCAGCGCTCCGGCCCCCAAGACGGGCGCCAACTGGCTCAGCGGCCTGTTTGGCACGTCTGCCCCGGCCGCCGAGCCGCCGGCGCCCGCACGCCAGCCGACACCTCCGGCTCCGCCGCCAAGAGCCGAGCCCGCCGCGCCGCCGCGGGCGGCTGCGGCGAGCGGATGGTCGAGCAGGACCGACGTGCAGACCGATAGGGCGGCGATTGCCTCCGTGGAGCCGCCTCCGCGTGCGGCACCTGCAGCCCGGCCGTCCAAGGCCACGCCGTCCAAGGCCACGCCGGCGTCGGCCGGGCCCCCTCCCGCCGCCAGGATCGAGGGCCGATACCTCGTGCAGCTCGGTTCCATGCGGACCGAGGCGGAAGCGCGGGCGCTGGCCGCCAAGGCCAAGCGTGAGCCCGCTCTGGCGAGCCGTCAGGCGGCCATCGACCATGCGGTGCTGGGCAACATGGGCGCCTTCTACAGGGTTCGCTTCGGCCCGTTCGCGAACGTACACGAGACCGAGGCGGTGTGTGCCAAGCTGCAGGGCAGCGGCTTCGATTGCCTGCCCGTCGGTCCGTAGCACGGCGGGGTTGCATAATCTTCGACCAGGCGCGGCGGCAACGCAATTGCGCGCACCGCCTTTCCGGGGGCTTCCAGGCTCGGGTTGCGGACGCGGCGTTCCCGGTCTTTAAACCCGATCTCTGAAACCTGACTTGCAGGGCTTGCCGCGCGTGTGCCAATGACAGGTCGCATTGGGCTCGCGCGTCCGGGCGCAGAGACTCTGTTCCAGCGGGGACCGAAGCAAGACCATGCACGATGAGCCACGCACCCCGCTGCCGGGCCCGAGGCCGGACCCTAAGAGGGAGACCGCCAAGGTCGCCAGCGACGACGACGCCAGCCTCAAGGCCGGCCTCGCCAAGCTGGCGCTTGAGGAGGCCCCCGGCAGCACCCCGCGCACCGGTGCTCGCCTGCGCAACTACTTCCTCACCGGCCTCGTCGTGGTTGGCCCGGTCGGTATCACGCTCTACATCGCCTGGAACTTCATCGCCCTGGTGGACGGCTGGGTGAAGCCGTACGTCCCCAGCATCTACAACCCTGACAGCTACATGCCGTTTCCGGTGCCGGGCGTCGGGCTGGTGTTTGCGGTCCTGCTCCTCACCATCATCGGCGCGCTGGCGGCCAACCTGCTCGGGCGCTCGCTGATCAGCGCCGGCGAGCTGATGCTGGGGCGCACCCCTATCGTGCGCAACGTCTACCAGGGGCTCAAGCAGATTTTCGAGTCGGTGGTCTCCGCCTCCTCGCCGCAGCAGGCCTTCCAGAAGGTGGCGGTGATGGAGTTCCCATCGAAGGGCATCTGGTCGATCGTGTTCGTCACCGGCGAGGCGGCGCGCGAGGTCAGCAAGGAGATCCCCGGGCAGGACCTCGTCAGCGTGTTCATGCCGACGGGCATGCTGCCGCCCTCGGGGTTCGTGTGCTTCGTGCCACGCAAGAACGTGGTGCCGATCCATATGAGCGTGGAGGACGCTGCCAAGATCATCATCTCGGCCGGCATGGTGAACCCGGAGACCCAGGCCAAGCTGCGCGACATCGCCGCCAAGGCGCGGAACGGCATGACCGGTCAACACCCCACGGTGGTATCGGTCCCGCCGGCTCCGGCGCAGGCGCCACCGCCTGCGGCGTGAAGGATTT
>DATMZP010000577.1:0-5770 GCA_035573595.1 Hyphomicrobiaceae bacterium | reverse complement strand
CGAACCAGATCGTGCAGCTCAAGCTGGCCAATATGCTGACCGAAATCACCCTCGGCTTGCAAGGCGCGCTGCGTCTCGGCCGCCTCAAAGACGAGGAGCGCGCCGCGCCGGAAGCGATTTCATTGATGAAGCGCAACAACTGCGGCAAGGCCCTCGACATCGCCCGCACCGCCCGCGACATGCACGGCGGCAACGGCATCCAGATCGAGTACCACGTGATGCGCCACGCCGCGAACCTGGAGACGGTGAACACATACGAGGGCACACACGACGTGCACGCTCTGATCCTGGGTCGCGCCCAGACGGGGCTGCAGGCGTTCTTCTGACGGACCGTTCTCGCTCGCCTGTGGAGGCCCGCTCTCCGATGTCTGGCGCAAGGGGCATTGTCGCGGCGGTGCTGCTAGTGAGCATATGCGCCGCGGCCCCGGCGTTGGGTCAAGGCGGTCCACGCATTTGCATTGTCTCGGTTGAAAACGGTACGCCGACCGCAGCCGATCTCGGGCAGGGCTACCGTATGGCAGGCCGGTTCATTGCCTTTCCGGGCACCTCACGGCCGATCATCTATCCCCTCAACCGCGAGGGTGTCTGGACGATCGACGAGAGCCGCGCGTTCGTGCCGTATGGGGGTGCCTTTCCAGTATGGCGGGGCTCCTTGTGGACGAAATACGCCTTTGAGCCCCTCTCGAAGCGGATCGTCGCCGCCCACATGCGCGATGTGTTCGTCGCCGGCTCCGACGGGGTGTTTCGCGAAGCGGGTGGCGTCGATCCTGGGGAGAAGGTTGCCTTCCATTCAGCGATCCATATTCCACGCCTCGACCGAACTTTCCTTGCGACCAGCCATGGGCTCAGGGTCGTAGAGGACGAGGCTGTGAAGCCCGTTGCCGGTGCGGAAAGGTCGATAGTCGGAGGCGTGCACCGCATCTTCGATTTGCCGAGCTCGCCAGGAATGGTTCTGGACGGCGCAAGCCACAAGATCTTCCTGCGCGGCGACGATGGTGCGGTCGCCGAAGCGTACGTTCTGGCGAGAGCTCGAATGAGGTCGTGGATTTTCACTGACTCTGTCGTAAGTGTCGAAGAATTGCCTACGCCCGATACCCTCCTCCTCAGGAGCTATCATGAGACCGTGCTGATCGAGATTGATCGCACGGCGACGACAGTACGACCCAGGGCTGCGCACTCGCTCCAAACGTTCTCCTGCAATAGAGGTGCCGACGGCTCAAGTGAGCTGCTCAGCACTGCCCTCAACACGTTCTTGGTCTACGGCCGAACACCTGACGGGGCGTGTAGCCGCAACGGCCCTCGCCCGGCGGTGCGTGGCCTGGAACGGCTGCATGGTCGTTCATTCGTACCGGTGCCCGGCGGCGAGGTGCGGATGGCCGGCGGGCAGCCGATGCACGACTTGCCCACGTTGGGCATCGTGCTGCTGAAGACCGTCAGCGACGTCGACAAAGGCTTCGGGAATGGGGGCCTCCTGGCCTACGACGGCGATCGGGTGACGCCCATTCCTGGCAGCGGCCACGAGGAGATCGGGGACTTCGTCCGCGTCTACGACGCGAGGTCCCTGGGCAAGGTGCTTCTCCTCACCACCAAGGGGTTGTACGAGCTGACCACCGAGCGCACGATAAGGAGGATTGCCACCCCGCCGGCGTTCTCTTTTGAGCGACACCCGGCCATCGCAGAGATGCCCGCGTCCCGTGTCGCCCTCTTGCTCGGGGACGCAGGCGTGCTGGCGCTTGACACCGGTGGCCAGGTGCACCCCGTGAAAGGGAGCGAGCGTTACCGTTACTCCCCCACGGGTCCTCCGGATCCACCACCCTTTATGCCGAAAACGGACGAGCTTCTGCTCATCGGCCGCAATGGACTCTTCCTGGCGGTGGACCAGAACCTTGCTGTCGACGCCGTCTGCCAATGAAGCCGCTAAGGCCGCCGCTTCTCGTGGGCGGCGACGGCGTTGGCGACCACAATCTCGCCCTCGCCCTCGGAAAGGCGCCGCTCGGCGTCGGAGCGGGGGGCGACCTCCGCCTCCCAGGGCGCTGGACGCTTCCCGGAGACGGCGAGCGCTCCGGGGGTCAGCTCGCGCGGGTTGGCGCAGGCGGCGAGCCCCAGGGCGATTGCCGCGGGCCACAACGCATGGGCGAGGAGGCTCATGAGGCGTGGGCGTTGCGGGAACATGAAGGCTCTGGCGCCGATTCGGGGGTCAGTGTTGCGAAGTGGAGCACGGGAAAGGTTAATCGGGTGCTACCGGTGCCCGGCGGCAGGATTGCGGCGCGTGCGTTGGGGCCTGCGAATTCCTGGGGATTGAGGCTTATGTCGCGCGGCACTGCGCAGCCGGATTGCCATGAATGCCGAATGAACACCGCCATCAGGTTGCATTCACCCTATGTGTCATAGCTTGGCTTCACCCTGAAGGTAATTCTTCCCCGGCGTGATCCAATGGGGCGCGGCGCTCAGGGTCGCCGCGCCCTTTGGCTTTTTGAGCCGTTCACGCGTGATTTGTATCCGCAAGCCACGGGCAACGCGTCAGACCGGGCCTCCCGGAACGCCACTTGGCGAGGGGTCCGGCCCCGCTCTCAGCAAAACCTCTCACCAAGCCTCTCCTTGTCTTGCCGGCGGCAAGCCGATACCGTGCGCGCCAACTCCACCCCGCATTCCATCCATGTCGGATCACAGCCACGGAGGACCCCCGGTGTCGTTTACGCTCCCCCCTCTGCCCTACGCCCACGACGCGCTGGCGCCCTACATGTCCAAGGAGACGCTGGAGTTCCATCACGACAAACACCACCTGGCCTATGTGGACAACGGCAACAAGGCCATGGCCGGCACGCCCTTCGAAAAGCTCTCGCTGGAGGAGATCTGCAAGAAGGCGTTCGCCGAGAAGAACGCGCCCCTGATCAACAACGCCGGTCAGCACTACAACCACACCCACTTCTGGCAGTGGATGAAGCCCAAGGGCGGCGGCAAGGCCCTGCCGGCCAAGCTGCAGGCCATGGTCGACAAGGACCTCGGCGGCTACGACAAGATGCGCGCCGACTTCGTCAACGCCGGCGTGACCCAGTTCGGCTCGGGCTGGGCGTGGCTGGCGGTCAAGGACGGCAAGCTGCAGGTGCTCAAGACGCCCAACGGCGAGAACCCGCTGATGCACGGCGCGGTGCCGATCCTCGGCTGCGACGTGTGGGAGCACAGCTACTACATCGACTATCGCAACGCGCGGCCTAAGTACCTGGAGGCCTGGTTCGACAACCTGGTCAACTGGGACCACGTCGAGGCCATGCTGGCCAAGGCGTAGGAGCTTTGGGGGGCGGCCCCCACGCCTCTGGGCATTGCGTTTCAACGCCAAAGGTGGATGCGAGGGCTCTACCGCATCCTCGCGCCGGGGCTGATCCGCTTTCGCCTCTCTAGCGCCGCGAGCTGTCCTGCTCGGCGGCCAGCATCTCACGCAGGCAGGCGCGGCGCGTCAGGCTGCCGCCGACGCAGCGCTGGAGCCGGTCCAGGGACCGGCCCTGCGCCCGCAGGCTCGCCGCGATGCATTCGCGGTCGGCGGCGCACAGACTGCGCTGTCTCGCCCGCACCGCGTGCCAGTGGCGGAGCCCCAGGTACTGTCCGAAATTGAGGCGCGAGGCGAAGCTGCTGAGCCGCTGCGTCAGCTGCTGCTCGGCGCGCATGAGCTGCGGGTCGCCGCAGATGACCTGCTCGGCGCGGTTGAGCCAGCGCGAAGCGCAGTCGAGGCTCGCGGCAGCCGGCGGCGCCGCACCCGCCAGCGCCGCGAGTAGCGCTGGACCGACAAGTCCGAGCATGGCTCGCCGCGTTCCTCGCATCCGTCGCATCCCGCCCCTGCCTGTCGACCTGCCGCTCGCGATTCCCGCCGGCAGACACTAGGCGGACGCGGCGACCCACTTCAACCTCGCCTTGCCGGTGAGATGCCGGGATGGTGAGCGGTGTGGCCTGGGACATGCAGGCGCGGCATCGCACTTGATATGCCCGCCGCCCGACGCTCGGCATCGACGCGCCGCAGGAGGAGCCGACGGGCGCGGCCCTCGCCGAGGCCTGAGGGCCGTCGCTTTTGTTGTTGGACGCATTGTTGGACGGCTCGCCTGTCTGCGATCAGTAGAGGTCGAAATATTCGCGCTGCTCCCAGTCGGTGATCTCGGCCTGGAAGCGCTCGATCTCGGCCTTCTTGATGTGGACGTAGTAGTCTACGAACCCCGCGCCGAGCGCGGTACGGAAGAACGGGTCGTCGTCGAGCGCGCAGATCGCTTCGCGCAAGCTCTTCGGCAGCAGCGGCGCCTCGGTCTCGTAGGGCGTGTCGGCGGAAGGGCCGGGATCGAGGCCCCGGTCGATGCCGTCGAGGCCGGCATGAATCTGCGAGGCGATGTAGAGGTAGGGGTTGGCGAGCGGCTCGCCGGCGCGGTTCTCAAGCCGCGTGGCCGGGTCCTTCGGGCCGCCCAGCACGCGCACCATGACGCCGCGGTTGTCGCAGCCCCAGATGGCGCGATCGGGAGCCAATGAATAGGTGCGGTAGCGCTTGTAGCCGTTGATGGTCGGTGTGGTGAACGCCGCCGCCGCGCGCGCGTGCGCGATCAGGCCGGCGAGGTAGCCGCGGCCGAGTGGAGACAACGTCCCGCCGCCGGCCTCGGGCATGAACATGTTCGCGCCGCTCGCCTCGTCGCGCAGGCTCTGGTGCAGATGCCAGCCGGAGGCGAAGGTGTTGGCCACCTTGGGCCGACACATGAAGGTGGCGTGATAGCCGTTGCGCGCCGCCACCTGCTTCACCGCGCTGCGGAACAGCACCATCGTGTCGGCGGGGGCGAGCCCCACCGTGGGCTTGAAGGTGAACTCGCACTGGCTCGGACCGAACTCCACCTCCACCGAGCGCAGCGGCAGACCAAGCTTCTGCACCGCACGCCGGATGTGGTCGAGAGCCGGCTCCATCTGATCGTAGCGCTGCTCGGTGAGATACTGGTAGCCCTTGGAGATGAGGCTCACCTCGGGCGCCTGGCCGGGCTGGGTAGCGTCGGCCGGGGCCATGTGCGGATCATCGAGCTTGAACAGGTGGAACTCCACCTCCAGGCCTGCCACGAAGCCCTGGCCGCGCGCGGCGAGCTTGTCGAGGGCCGCCCGCAGGATCTGCCGGCTGGAGAACGGCACCGGGCGGCCGTCCTGAAAATACAGGTCGCACAGCACCCAGCCCGATTTGTCGGCCCAGGGGAGCACCTTGAAGGTGGTCGGGTCGGCCACCATGACGATGTCGGCGCCACCCTGCATCTCGCGCATGCCCAGGCCGCCGCCGGCCGTGAACACCGGGAATACGGTACGGTGCGCGGTGTCCTTGAGGATCATGGTCGTGGTGATCATGCAACCGCCGGCGAATGCCTTGAGCGCCTCGTCGGCCATCAGCGTCTTGCCGCGCAGCACGCCGTGCTGGTCGGCGAACGAGAGCCGGATCGTCTCCAGCTTCTCGGCGGTAACGGTGTCCTTGACGGCCGTCATCGCCTCGCTTTGAGCCGGAGCCCACAGGCCGTGGCGCTCGACGAAGCTCATGTCCCTCCTCGACGGTGTCTCGCCCGCGCCCGGCTCCCAAAGATCATTCGGCGGCCGACAGATGCGGTGCCTTGGCGACGATATCGGCGGGGACGGGCGCGGACCACGGCGCGCCGCGCCGCCGCTTCACGTCGACCTCCATCCAGAACGTCTCCCAGCCGCGCGCTGGCCCGATGCCGTCCATGGTGGCCGGCCCCTGGATGGCGCGCGCGGCGCGCTCGTCGAGGACCAT
>DATMZP010000576.1:0-4761 GCA_035573595.1 Hyphomicrobiaceae bacterium | reverse complement strand
CTCGAAACGCGGAGATCGACAAGCTTCCAACAGTCGCCTTCCGCCTTCGCGGTCTGGCCGATGCCCAGAAGCGCGAGATCTATGAGCAGCTGCACGGTGGTGGGCCAGGTGGCCTGGCGCTCAGCCCTGCCCATGCCATGCTCGGCGCCGAGATACCCAGCGATATCGCGCTGCGCGATCTCAAGCCCACGCCTGAGAGCTTGACCACAAGGTTTCCTGAGCTGCGAGGCAGCGGCTACCTCCTCGAAGGGCCGCATGTGCTCCTCGTTGGCAGCAATAACGTGGTCATCGGCGTCCTGTCCGCGCCATAGGCGCCAGCACGCAGGTCGGCTTCGAGCGCGCCGCTGTCAGCGAAGGCGCATGCCGCCGGGGCTAGGCCTTGGCCCCGCCATCGCCCGCGGCGGGCGGCGGCGCCTCGACCGGCCCACCCGCCGCCTTCCACGCCCCGAAGCCGCCGACGATGTGCGCCACCGGCTTTAGCCCCATGTCCTGGGCGGTCTTGGCGGCGAGCGCCGAGCGCAAGCCACCGGCGCAGAAGAACACGTACTTCTTGTCGGCGCCGAACACCGGCTTGAAGTAGGGGCTCGCCGGGTCGATCCAGAACTCCAGCATGCCGCGCGGGGCGTGGAAGGCGCCCGGCACCTTGCCGTCGCGGGCAAGCTCGCGGATGTCGCGGATATCGACCAGCACCACGTCGTCGCGGCCGGCGAGCTTGACGGCCTCGGCCGCCGCAATCTCCTCGATCTCGCGCTTGGCCGCTTCCACCATCGACATCGCGCTCTTGGTGATCTTCTGCGCCACGCTCCAGTCCTCCAAAGTCGGGGTTTAGGGATCAGGGGGCAGGTTTCGATCCCCTATCCGACACATGAACCTGCCCCTGAAAACCTAATCCCTGAACCTAATCCCTAGAAGCGCCACGTTTTGTTGCCTAGCCTCGCGCAAATCAGATAAGCAGGCCCCATGATCCTCCGCGCCGTCATCCTCTCAGCGCTCTCGCTGCTCGCCGCCTGCGCGGCGGCCATCCCCGGCTATACGCCGCCCGGCTTCAAGGAAAGCAAGATCATCGAGCCCATGCGGGCCGGGGATATGGACGCGGACGGCGTCTACCACATGAGCAACCAGGAGAAGGCCACGGACTGCCAGCATCTGAGGGGCTCGATCGTGATCACCATCAGCCGGATGCGGCACCGGGAAAAGGACGTCGGAACGTCTCCCTTCGCGGTCGGCGCCAACAGCGCCGCCTCCACGGTGTTCGGCGGCTCCGGCCGGGGGCTCGACCGCGACGCCGAGTACCGGCGCGACCGCGCCCGCATCGAGGCCTACAACCGGCATCTCGCGTCGAAGAATTGCCCGACCGTGGACATCACCGCCGAGCTGGCGCGTCCGGCGGAGTAGAGCGGACGAGGAATGGAGCGGACGGGGTCAGACCCGGGTCAGACCCCTGGCACGAGCAGTCGTGGTTAACGCTCACCTCAGCGGGCCAGGGGTCTGACCCCTTCTCACCGGCTCAGAAATTCTGACCCCTTTTCAACGGCTCAGAAGTAGGGCGTCGCGAACTCCAGCTCCTTCGGCTTGATCCTCTTGGCAATGCACCGGGCGGCGGCGAGCCGGCGATCTCGCCCGTCTGGGTGCACCAGGGGAAGTTCCGCATCACCATGAAGATGGTCTCGTAGGTGAAGGACAGCGACGCGCCGGTGAGCAGCAGGTTGTCCACGCCCTTTGGCAGGAAGCTGCGATAGGACACCTCGAAGGTGTGCTTGTGGAACACCAGGATTACTTGTCGGCACTGGCCGCGCGTGCCTTTGTTAGAGCGTCGCCAAAGGCCGCAGCAGATGCACCCAGGCCAGCGAGCGCAACATAGCCCGTGTCGGCGCTCCACTCGAATGTTGCGCCACTGCTCAGACCGATGACGAACGCCTCTCCTGCTTTCAACAGCAAAATTGGCGAACCCGAATCGCCAGCGAGCGGATGGCATTCGTTCAACATCAACCCCGGCTCCGCCGCCACATCTCGCGCAGAACAGCCGCGGTGGACGGACAACATGTAGGGCCGGTGCGTGCCATATCCCGCACGCGCCAATTCGTGGCCGGCCGCCTCTTGCATCAAAGCCAGCCCCGACAGCTTCTTCACCGGCAGCGGTTTGACCGGGAGCGCGTCTTGCAGGCGGATAAGCGCCCAGTCGTACGCTATTTGGGCTCTTCGCATGGCCCTGCGTTGGGGAGGCGCGCCCTCGGCAATCCGCAGCTCGGGAGGAACGATCAGTTCCTTCGCCCTCGAATGGCCGAGGAACCTGTCGCGCACCTGCCCGACAACGAAATGGACGTGCTCGGGCTTGACCCAGCGCCCGAGGCGGTAGTCGAACAAGCATTGGCCTGCTGTGAGCACCAGCCGCGGACCGACGAGGGTCCCCGTGCAAAAGCGGCGAGAGACGCTGTCGGCCACGTTCACCCGTCCAATGGCCTGCCAAGGCCAGTCTGGCAACTCCTTCGCCAGACGCTCGTCCTGGCCTGAGGGTAGGCTCCCAGAACGCGGTTGGGGCACGCCGAGTGAGAGAAATGGAACCGTGCCCAGAGGGCGGCAATCGGGGGTGAGTCTCAAACCGTCGCAGGGCTCCTGACTGCGAACTGATGCGACGAAGCTTGGTGCGGCTGGCTCCAATGCAACGCCGCCGTTTAGCGTTGTCACAGTGACCTGTGACGGCAGAGGCCCTCGGAACGCTGAGAGCGTCTGATCTTCGGGTGCGCCGAGCGCGGTGACGGCCGGAACGTTGAAGACAATCCGGTCGGCAGGAGATGTCGAAGCATTGGGGTTCGGCATCGCTTCGGTGATCACGGGCGGCGCACTCAGATCAACGGTCGGGTTCGCGCTCACGCTCGTGACCAGACTTGGAGAGCTGGCTGGGATCGAACTCGCAGCCGGGCCGCCCACAGACAGCGCTGGCGCGCCACTCGGACCCTGTATGTAGCTCGGTCCAGAATTCCCAGTCCCGCTTCCACCCGGACCTGGGGCATAGCTGCGACCCGATCCCTGGCTCCCGCTGTATGGACTCGATGGACTCGCGAGCGGCATTGGGCTCGGAGCGTAGTAGCGCGGTGCTGGACCTGGCCCCTGGTGGCCCCCGGATCTTCCGGATGAGTTTCCCGACGGACCTGGGTCCGCGCTGGCCCCTGCGCCCCAAGCAATGCCCAGGGCTGCCACTGCAATCTGTGCCATACGGCTGCGCGGGTGTGTGAGCATGTCCCCCCCGGCGCACAGTTCGGCCGTAGAAAGCGCTCGCCCCGACCCGTCCTCGGTCGCTGATCAGCGATTTCCGTCTTGCCGATGTGCTGCTGATCCCACTTTGAACGACGCGATTATAGTTTCACGGCCTCGGCTTGAGAAAGGTACGAACGGCCCACAGACGGTCTAGGCCAAACGTCCCAACATCCATCGCGAACCAGCTGTCGCACTGCAAAATCTCGATCGTGTGCGACCCAGCCTGCCTTCGCCGCGAGTGTGCCGTGTTCGGCCGTGCCAAGGTCGACCACCACGGCGCGCGTGCCGCGGCGGCGCTATGGCCCTACGGCCCCGGCAGCAGCGACCCGATGCGGCCCGTCAGGTAGTAGGCCACGAGCCCCACGTACTCACGCATGACGATATCGACCCGCCTCAGGCCTTCCGGCACCGAGCCGTACACCCGTGTGATGTCCAGCGGGCGCGGCGCGCGGTAGTCGACCGGCCAGGCGTCGACCGTGAAGCCGGCACGCCGGAAGCAGCCGATGGCCCGCGGCATGTGCCAGGCCGAGGTGACGAGCAGCCAGCGCTGGCCGGGCGCGGGCTTCACGATCTCCGCGCTGAGAACCGCGTTCTCATGGGTGTTGCGCGACTTGCTCTCCAGCGTGATCCTGTCCTCGGCGATTCCCAGCGCCGCGAACAGGCGCCCTGCCTCCTCGGCCTCCGGCGCCTCCACCGTCAGCAGCCGGCCCGACCCGCCGGAGAAGACGATGCGGGCCGCCGGCAGGCGCCGCGCCAGCGCGACGGCCTCGGTATACCTCTCGGCAGCCTCGTTGAGTCCCGCCAGCTCCGGCGTCCCCGCGGCGTGGCCGTCCTCGCCGCCGCCAAGCACGATGATGCCGGCGATGGACGGCCCCACGCGGTCGAGGTCGGGGCGCTGGAAGCGGGCCTCCAGAGGCTGGATCAGCGCATCCCCGAGCGGCGCGACCCCGCAGATGGCGAGCGCCAGCCCGCCGGCCCAAGCGAGGCGGCGCCCGAGCCGGCACCACCGGGTGGCGGAAAGCGCCGTGCCCGCCAGCACCGCAGCCACCATCAGCGTGGAGGGCTGCAGCACGAACCACAGCACTTTCGCCAATATGAAGAACATGCCCCCGCTTCCCCTTCTCTCCCACCCGCAATGGAACGCCCCGGAACGCCCCCGGGAGCCCTATCGACCGCGTCTGACGGCGCCCCTCGGAACGCAAGGGCTGCGGCTGTCGCATGCCTCCGTGGCGGATCGACGGCTGTCCCGGCCGGATGGGCGCACGTCCGCGCTCCCGCCGAGGCTCCCCTCGCGCCTCAATCCACGAACGCCCTGTCCAGGTTCCTGGCGCGGTCGACGTTGAGCGCACGCTCGCGCAAGCGCAGGCCCTGGAGTCGGGCGGAGGTGAGGTCGGCGTCGGCGAGGTCGGCCCCGGAGACGTCGGCGCCCCGCAGATCGGCGCCGCCGAGCTCGCTGCCGGTAAGGCGGGCGCCCTTGAGGCTCGCGTCCCGCAGCGAGGCGAACTC
>DATMZP010000575.1:0-2491 GCA_035573595.1 Hyphomicrobiaceae bacterium | reverse complement strand
GGGCGGGTGCTCCCCTTCCCGTTCCATTTCCAGGACAACAACCAGGCGATGAACGTGCGGCCGCTCCACTACTCGTGGCCCCAGTTCTACGATCATCTGGTTGACGTAACCAGGCATTCGTTCTCCTGGCGGGCCATCGGGCGCCGGTTCCAGGCGACGCGAACGGCGATTCCGAAGTGGATGAACGTCGTGCGAGCGGTGTCGTCGGAGGGCCTCGGTCGCCTCAAGTATCACAGCAGGCTGCGGCGCCTTCTCGACACGGATGTCTCGGTGCGTCGTTTCCTGGAGGGCGAGACTGAGCAACTGCCCGAGTTCTACCATCACCGAATTCGGGCCGAGCTCGGGCCGTTGTTTGCCTATTTGCCCGAGGGCGCGATCATGCATGACCCGAACGCCTATCTCAAGACCTCGGCAGAGCCACGGGCCGAGCCGGTCCAGGTTGGGCGTCGCTCCCGCCGCCCCGGTCGTTCTCGAGCGGTCGGCCATTTCGACGCTGACCAGCTTTGACCGACAAATCCCCTCGCATTCAACACCTGGCGCGAGAGTAGGATGCTTTAACCCGGGGGCGTATGAGTGACGGATGGAGGCGGCCTGAAGGCCTTGCCCCGAGCCTGAGAGCCGCTCTCTCAGCTCTCGCGTTAGTAGGGGCCTGCACTGGCGGGGATCGTGGCTCACGCGAGGGCGCCTGGGAATTCAGGGTTGATACCGTGCGGTCGGACAGTGACGGCGGCATTCGCTCGACCACATGGCTCAGGGCAGTCGGGACAGAGGGTGCGCGAGGCGCGCCGCAGACCAAGGCTGTCATTCTCAGTTTCGACTGCCTCCCGGGGCACACGATGAGCACGATCATGACCGACCAGGCGCTTCGGCAGGGAAGCGTGGAGGTGCAACTGAGGCTGGATGCGGATCCCGCTCGCCGGCTCCCCGGATTCGCCGGAACAACACCCACCGGTGGGCAGCTCGTCCTCAGGGTTCCCCAAGACTCCGTGCTTGCACTCCTTAGCGGTCACCAGCGCGCAACAATCGAGTATGCCGATGGGGCAGGATCGTCCAAGAGCACCGCCGTGTTTTCTGTGGCAGGTCTTGAGAAATTGCGGGCCCCGTTCCTGGCGGCGTGCGCGAGACGAAAAGGCGAGTCCAAGTAGACCTGCAGAGGCAATGCCGCGAGCCAGGAGCCACGTTTGAACTGTATTCCCGAACGGATGGTGTCGCATTCGCCGACACGGGTCCTATGGTCCGCTGGTTGTCGCACTGTTCCTTGCCGTCGCTGTCTTGCCAGCCACGCCGTTACGGCCGAACTTCAGCCTTCAACTCCTGGAACCAGTTTCGGACCAGCACGATCTGCGGTGGCGGTCCTGGCAGCTGGACTGTGGCAAGAGCGGCAACTTGCTCAATAGTCGCCGCCGAACGCTTCGAGTTCGCCCGTCACCGCTGGGGTGCTAATCGGCTACCGGCCGCCAGCGGCTTGGCACGGACCCGGTTCGGCGCTGTGGGTCAACCGCCGCCGGTGGCCGATTGGCGCTTCGGTTCCAGGCCCGCAAACAGCACCACCACGGAGCGCGGCTCTGCGCGATAGGTCTCGCTGCTAACCGGGGGTGCCTGCTCCCATTCGACGATGTCATTCGGAGAGTCGAGGAAGGTGTCGATCCAGCGCCGCCACGGATCTCGAGCGCCGGTGGCGGGGGGCGGCAGCTCGAAATCGAGCGGTTCCCAATAGGCGTTCAGGATCACGTGAAAGCGCATTCGGTCCGGGGTCGCCATCGTGAATGCGATGCTGTGTGAGGATGAGCCCCAGTCCGGTTGGTTGAGTCTGACCCCGTGCCAGGTCAAATCGGCCTGCCGAAGCAGCTGGCTCAGGGCTACCCGGTGTCGCTCGGCCTCCACATCCCGCAGAACCCGCCGGGCATTGAGCAACGTCACGAACCGGTGCACGTCGGTCCACTGTGAGAGCAGCGTCCAGTCGAACCAGCTCGTCTCGCTGTCCTGACAGTAGGCGTTGTTGTTGCCGCCCTGGGTGCGCCGCACCTCATCGCCCATGAGCATCATGGGCAATCCCACCGACAGCGTGGTCACCGTGAAGAAGTTCTTGATCTGGCGGGTTCGCAGCCTCTCGACCGCCGGGTCGTCCGTCGGACCCTCGACTCCACAGTTCCAGCTTCGGTTGTCGTCTGCGCCGTCGCGGTTCCCCTCGCCATTCGCCTCGTTGTGCTTGCGATCGTACGACACCAGATCGTTGAGGGTGAACCCATCGTGGCAGGTCACAAAGTTCACGCTCTGCTCGGCTTCCCGCTCTTTGTGGCCGTAGAGAGACGGGCTCCCGAGTAACCGGTCCGCAAAGCGCTGGAGCGAACCCTCCTCGCTGCGGAGGAAGCTCCGCACGTCATCGCGGAAGCGGCCGTTCCATTCCTTCCAGCAGTCGCCGATGAAGCTGCCGACCTGATAGAGGCCGGCGGCATCCCAGGCCTCCGCGATCAGCTTGGTGCCGGCCAGC
>DATMZP010000574.1:0-2209 GCA_035573595.1 Hyphomicrobiaceae bacterium | reverse complement strand
CGGCGATGCCGGCGGCGATGGCCAGGCCGGTCGGCATGATCGATAGTGCGATCCCTTCAACTCGGCGACCGCCAACGGCAAAGGCGAGCAGCACGCCAGCCACGGGCGCGACCAGCGACAGCACGAGCAGGAATCCGCCTGGCATCGCCTCTCCCAGTGTCGTGTCCTGGAGGGACATCAATCGTCGATGGGACGAGCGTCGGCATCCGGCGCCGCGTCGGCGCCCAGCGTTGCCATGCCCGTTGCATGGAACAGCCGCAGCAGCAGTGCAACCGCGAGGGCGGTCGCCGCAAACGCGACGACCATGCCCGTGATGACGAGCGCCTGCGGGACTGGGTCGGCGCCCAAGCCAGGTATCGCGCCTCGGCGCGCGACGACGCCGAAGAGCAGGAATGCACCGCTGCCGAGGATATTGAAGGCGAGGAGCTTTCGCAGTGGGTACGGTTCCGCAATGAGGCCGTAGAGGCCGAGACCTGCCGCCACGGCGGCGCACAGCCCAAACACGGCGGTGGTGCTCATGCGCCGCTCCTCCGCTCCGGCGGACCCGCCAGCAGCAGGCCAAGCGTCGCCCCGATCGTCAGCGTCATCGCGAACTCGACAGCCAGGATCAGGGGCTTTGCGTACGCCATAGGATACGCAAGGAACGCGCCGCCCAGCACAAGTCCGCCAAGGCCGACGACGAGGAACACCGCCGGCCCCGCGACCAGCGCCAGCCGTAGCCATCGCTGACCGACCTGCGGCGCGTCGGAGAGCCCCGCAATCATGACGAGCACCCACATGGCCGCGAGGATCGTGCCGGCCTGGAATGCACCGCCGGGACGATCGGCGCCCGCCCACAGGACATGGATGCCCACCACGATCCCCACGGGCGGCAGCAGGCGCGCAAGGAGGGAGAGGGCCCCGTGCGGTTCGACCGGATAGCGCGGCCCCGGCCGGCCGCCCCAGAAGCGATCCGACGCCAGCGACCATACCCCGACCAGCGCGAGCAGAAGCACGACCTTCTCCAGCAGGGTGTCCATTGCGCGAAAAGCCATCAGCACGTTCGTCACGGGATTGCCGAGCCCGGTCGCTGCGGCATTCTGGGCCGCCGCAGGTGCGAGCGTGGGAGCATTCTCGGGCAGGCGCAGGATTGCGCCGGCGAGCCCGGCAGCGACGCACGCGGAGAGGAGCGTGGCTGCGAAGCGCAGGAGCGGACCGGGCCGTTCCGCCGCCGGCGCCTCGTCGCCGCGCAGGCGCGCCGCGGCTCCAAGCAGCAGCGTGCCCGTCAGCCCGCTGCCGATCGCTGCCTCCGTCAGTGCCACGTCCACGGCGGCGAGGCGGACCCAGACCAGCGCGAGCAGGAGGCCGTAGACAACGAAGCCGACAACCGCCGCGAAGGGATCACGCGCAAGGATCGCCCAACCGGCAACTGCCATGACCAACAGCACCAGGCCAGTATCGAAGACCAAGCTGGCCATCACACCTGCGACCCCTCTCGTCGCACAACCTCCGCAATGAGTTGGCTGACAACTGCACTGGACAGCATCACGAGCAACCAGACCGCGATCAATTTCAGCGCGACGCTCGGTCCTTGTGCATATGGCAACAGACCCAGGACAACGAGGCCGAGGCCCAGGTTGTCGGCCTTGGTCAGGGCATGCAGGCGGGTGAGCGTATCGGGGAAGCGCAAGAGCCCTACGGTGCCGGCCAGGAGGAAGAAGGCGCCGGCGCCGACGGCGGCAACAGTCAAGATGTCGGACGCGACTCTCATTCGTGTTCCGCCGCCCGAGGACGCCGCCGCACCGCGGACGACCCGCTCACCACGAAGGCGATCGAGGCGAAAGCGGCGAGCAGTGCCAGCACCAGCGCAAGATCCGAGACGCCTGGCGTTTCGGTGGCGGTTCCCCACAGCAGCAGTGCGGCGATGCCGCCGCTCCCGAGTAGCTGGGCGCCCATAATTCGGTCCGCATTCGCGGGGCCGTAGAGAAGCCGCGCCAACCCCAATGCCACCATCGCGAGCACGAATCCGGCTGCCGCCATCAGGAACTCAGCCATCGTTGAGCGGTACTCCGAAGGTTCGCGCGAGAAGCTCCTCCTCGACTGCCGACTGCGCAACAACCGGCCGCTCCACATCCAGGCAGTGGATGACGATACCGCCATTCTCGCCTTCTCCCGACGGGAGTGTGCCCGGAACCAGACTCATCACTGTGCAGAACGCAGTTTGCGCCTG
>DATMZP010000573.1:0-4244 GCA_035573595.1 Hyphomicrobiaceae bacterium | reverse complement strand
CCGGCTGGGGCGGCATCAGCCCCGTGAACGGCACGGTGATCGAGACCCGGCACGAGCTCAGAGGCGTCAGCTTCACCGACAAGGTGCTGGTGTTCCCCGGCGCCAAGGGCTCGTCGGGCTGGTCGCACTACTTCCACATGGCGCGCATCGCCGGCGTGGCGCCCAAGGCCATGGTGTTCAACGTCATGACCACCAAGGTGGCGCTGGGCGCCGTGGTGGTGCGCGCCCCCGCCGTCACCGACCTCGACCAGAACCCGCTCGGCCTGATCGAGGACGGCGACTGGGTCAAGGTCGACGGCGACAACGGCATCGTCGAGGTGACGAAGCGGCCCGCCTAGGCCGGGCCGAGCCGAGCAAGCCTGAGCACCTGGAGATTGCCGGCGAGAAGGGCGAGGACCCACTGGGTCCTGATGGCGAGGTCGACCCGGCCGAGGTGATCGATCTGGGGCCGGACCGATCGAAGGGACGCCCCGAAAACAGGCAGGTGCGCGAGGCGCGGGCCTAAGCCCGTCCCGCGGCGCCGTTTCGTCAGCCCAAGGATGCGCCGATCGGCCCATTTTTCGTGCCGGTCGGCGCATTTTCTTGTATTGCCACGGAGGTGACGCCCGATTGTAAAGATGTTGACGTTAACGTCCGACTGCGAAGGCGAGGCAATGTTCGAGCTCCATAAGGAAGACAGGAAGCTGATTGTACGGGTCGATAAGGCCAACACGGAAGCCAGGATGGAGCTCCAATTCGAGCGCACCGCGCGCGTCCCCGACGACGGCAGGACCCACGAGCCTCCGCCCGGGCTTGGCCCGTTTCCGCTTGCGCATCTGACAGACTTCGAGCACAGCTTGCCGCCGGAGTGGGGCGACCGCGGCGGCGTGATCATGCCCGTGCGCCCGTCCGAGGCGATGTGGATCGCCTTTGCCCAGAGGGGGTATCCCTGCGCCATCAAGATCGGCGCCGGCGCCTTCAACGCCGTCAATGGCGAGCCCTGGACCGAGGAGCTCAAGGAGACCGAGGGCGACTATATCGTGGCGCCGCCCCAGGCTTGGCTCGACGGCTTCTACATCGGTAACAACAGGGTTCGACAGTTCGTTGCAAAGTCCGCCGGGCCGGCCGAGGAGGGGGGCCTCTGCATCGTCGTCTACCCGATGAAGTTGAAGCACTACCGGCGTCTCTTGCTCAAGCGGCGGGTGCTGGCGTTCGGCTGGCTGAGGCACCTCGTGTCGGGGAGCTCGGGCCAGCAGGAGTTCATCCTCGGCTTGGGCGGACGCGTGAAGGAAAGCATCTACGCCGACCCGTATGGCTTCGACGCCTGGAACCTGGACGCGCGGGCCCGCTGCGTCGTGACCCTGATCGACCCGGACGAATGGTTCAAACTTACCGGTACCCCGCCGGACCCGTCGACCACGTAGAATCGATGCAACTGCGGGCGCTCACCAATCCGCGCAGGCTACTCGCCGTCCGGCGCCGCCGACCCGCGGCTGTCGAGCCGCACCTCCAGGTCCTCGGCGGCGCGAAGCACGTGAAGCGACACCCGCGCGCCGCGCCGGCGCAGGGTGAAGTCCACACTGGCGCCGCCGAGAGCGAGGTTGCGCACCGTGACATCTCCGACGAAATCGGGCAGCGCCGGTCGCACCAGGCGGATGCGGCGCTGGGCCGTGTCGAACGTCACGCCGAGCATGCTTTCGACGAGCAGGAAAGGCGCGCCCGCGGCCCAGGCCTGGGGCGAACAGGCGGCGGGATACAGCGTCGGCCCGCGCCCGGTGCGGCGGCGGAAGCCGCAGAACAACTCGGGCGTGCGGCGGTCGTCCATGTGGGCCGTGGCATCGATCAGCCCTGCGAAGATGGCCGCCGCCCCGTGCCGGAAGCCGTATCGGCCGAGGCCGTGGCCGATCAGGGCGTTGTCGTGTGGCCAGATCGAGCCGTTGTGGTACGACATGGGGTTGTAGCGAGGCTCGCCGGCCGCCACGGTGCGCACCCCCCAGCCCGAATGGTAGGGCGGCCTGAGCAGAGCCTCCGCAACCCGCTGTGCCCGGTCGCGGCGGGCGATGCCGGCGTAGAGAGCGTGGCCGGCGTTGCTGGTGCGTACCCGGCAGGGCGTCTTGGCGCCGTCGAGCGCCAGGGCGTAGGTGCCGATCTCCTCGCACCAGAACGCCTCATCGAAGCGCCGACGCAGCGTCCGCGCTTCACGCTCCAGGGCCTCAGCGCGGGCCTCCTGCCCCAGCGCGCGGGCGGATTCGGCCGCCAGGCGCTTGGCGAGGTAGACGTAGCCCTGCACCTCGACGAGCGCGATCGGCCCATCGGCGAGCCGACCGCCGGCGTCGAAGACGGAATCGAAGGAGTCCTTCCACCCCTGGTTCGACAGGCCGGTCTCGGCCCCGCGCGCGTATTCCACGAGCCCGTCGCGGTCTGGGTCGCCGGGGCCGTCGATCCAGGCCAGCGCCGCCTCGATGGCGGGCCATAGCTCGCGGACCAGGTCCCAGTCGCCGGTGCGCCTCGCATAGAGGCCGGCGAGCACCACGAACAGCGGCGTGGCGTCGACGCTGCCGTAGTAGAGCTTGAACGGCACCTCGCCCAGCGCGGCCATCTCGCCGCCCCGCATCTCGTGCAGGATCTTGCCGGGGTCGGCATCGGCATGGGGATCGTGCGTGTCCGCCTGGTAGTGCGCGAGCCGCCTGAGCACGCCCGCGGCGATGCGAGGGTCGATCCAGAGCGTCTCCAGGGCGGTGATGATGCCGTCGCGCCCGAACGTCGTGGAATACCAGGGGATGCCCGCGTAGGGGTAGGGCCCCTCGGGCGTCGCCGTGGTGAGCATCTTGAGGTCGCCCAGCGACCGGCCCAGGATCTCGTTCACCAGCGGGTTCGACGTTTCCACCATGGCCGTCCCCGCGGCCTCGGCCTTGTGCTGGCGGTTGCGCCTGATGAGACCCTCGAAGAACGAGCGCGTGGACTGCTTGAGGCCGCGGCCCGACACGGTGGTGAAGATGTTGCGCTTGTCCCCGGGCTCCAGCCGCAGGGCATAGCCCGCCACGCTGTCTTGCAGCATCGTGGGCGCCGGCTCGAAGCTCAGAGCCGTCTGCCGCACGGTGTCGTCGAGCCCCATGTAGGAGAGGGTAACGCTGCCGTTGTTCACGATGCCGGTCAGCGCGCGCCCGCGCCGCTCGCGGCGCACGCCGCGCACCTCGAAGATGTCGGCGAAGTCGCTGGCGAAGGCGAGCGACAGCGTCAGCTCCACCGGCTCCGGCCCGTAATTGGCCAGCGCGATCCGCTGCCGCAGCGCGCCGCCGAACAGATAGAGAGCGCGGGCGATATGCACGGTGTCCTTCAGCAGCACGATCCGGCCGCCGATGTAGATATCGGGGTTGGTGAGGTCCACCTGGTAGTGCAGGCTGTCATCCTTGACGGCGGAGCCCAGCAGCAGCGGCTGGGCGCCGTCGATGAGCAGCTCGAAATGCGACAGGATGCGGGTGTCGCGGTCGAACAGGCCGTCCGGGTTGCCGGCGCTGACGCCGATGTCGCCGTGGCTGTCGAGCACCGCGAAGGTATCGTCGTGCTTCAGCGTCCGCCGCGGCCGGGAAGGCGAGCCGGTCGCCGGGATGTAAAAAGGCGCCTCCCCCACACCCGGGTCGTATCCCGGACAAAGCCCCTTGCTATCCAAGACTGCTCCCTCTCCCTTGTGGGTGGCCGAGTGTTCCTCCGAAGGACGGATTCCCGGCTGCCCCGTCAAGAGCCCGTTCGCGGATGTCCCGCAGCGGCCATCGCCACGCCCTCGCCCAGCCCGGCCCCGGCCGGACGCTCGGTCGCGTGGTCGGCCCCGTTGGTGGTCATGCTCCGCGCGCCGGGGCGCACCCTGGCCGCACCCGCGCGCCTCTCGATGAGCGACGCGTAGATGCCGAGATAGTCGCGCGTCATGCGGGAGGCCGTGAACCGCTCCTCGAAGCGGCGCCGCACCTGGCCGCGGTCGAGCGCCAGCACGCTGCCGATCCGGCAGATCGCCTCGCCTACGCTGTCCACCACATAACCGGTGACGCCGGGGTCGACCACCTCGGCCACTGCGCCGCGATTGAACGCAAGCACCGGCGTGCCGCAGGCCATGGCCTCGATCATCACCAGGCCGAAGGGTTCGGGCCAGTCGATGGGAAATAGCAGGGCGTCGGCCCCGCCCAGGAACGCCGACTTGTCCTTGTCGCCGATCTCGCCCACGAACTCGATCAGCGGGTCGTGCAGCATCGGCTCGATCTTGGTCTCGAAAT
>DATMZP010000572.1:0-4051 GCA_035573595.1 Hyphomicrobiaceae bacterium | reverse complement strand
CCAGCCGGTCGATGGCGTTGCCGACGGCACCGCCCATGATCAGCCCGACGCTCACCGCCGCCAGCCTGGACGAGATGCCGCGGGCGAGCCAGACGGCCAGTGCCAGCACGGCCAGCCCGGCGAAGCCGGCGAGCAGCCATTGTCCGAGCCGGTTGTCGAGCGGCAGCAGGCCGTAGCTGATACCGAGGTTCTTGACGTAGACGAGGTCGAGGAAAGGGGTGACGTAGACGCGCCCCCGCTCCTGGATGCGGAAGACGGCGAGCATCCACCACTTGTGGGCCTGGTCGACGGCGAGCGTGCCGAGCGCGCACCACAGGCCCAGCGGCGACAGCGGCCCCCACAGCCACGATATCGAGCGCGATCCCTGCATTCGGCTCCCCACAGCAGCCTCTCCATGGCGTCACGTCTTGCACGGCGTGTCGACCGTGGGGGTCATACCGGGAACTCGGCAATCAGTCCAATCCGCGGCCGTCAACGCGGGGCGGCGGTGCGGGCGTCGAGCTCGCGTACCGCCGCGGCGTCGCGGGCGGAGAGGTCCGGGAAGTCCGGGTCGCTGCCCACGTCGTCGGTGTAGCGCCAGGAGCGGGCGCAGCGATTGCCGGTGGCCTTCCGCGGTACCACGCCGACGCCCGGTACGTCAGGCAGGGTAAAGGCGCCCTCGCGGGCCTCGCCCTCGACGATCTCGATGCCGGACGTGATGCAGATCTCGGCGAAGTCGATGCCCTCCAGCGCCGACAGCAGCTGCGGGTTGTCGATGAAGACCTGCGGCGACGCCTCCAGGGCCGAGCCGATCCTCTTGTTGGCGCGCTCGATCTCCAGAGCGCCCGTCACCACGCGGCGCACGCGCTTGATGCTCTCCCATTCCTCGGCCAGAGCGTCGTTGCGCCAGGACTTGGACACCTCGGGGAACACCTCAAGGTGCACCGAGCCGTCCTCGGAGGGATAGCGCGCCAGCCATGCTTCCTCGGCGGTGAAGCACAGCAGCGGGGCAAGCCACAGCGTGACGTGGCGGAAGAGCTGCTCGATGGTATCGAGCGCCGCCCGGCGCTTGGGGCTGGAGTACGGCTCGCAGTAGAGCGCGTCCTTGCGGATGTCGAAGTAGAACGCGGACAGGTCCGTGTTCATGAAATGCGAGAGGGAGGCCACGACGCGCTTGTAGTCGTAGTCGGCGTAGGCCTTGCGGATCGTCTCGTCGATCTCCGCCAGCCGGTGCAGCATCAGCTGCTCCAGCTCGGGCAGCGCCGCGGGGGCCAGCTGCTGGCGACCCTCGTAGTGGGCGAGCGTGCCCAGCATCCAGCGCAGCGTGTTGCGGATCTTGCGGTAGGCCTCGATCGAAGACTGCACGATACCGGGGCCGAAGCGGATGTCGTTGGTCGTGTCGGCAGACGCCACCCACAGACGCAAGATGTCGGCGCCGGACTTGGCGATCACCTCCTGTGGCGGGACGACGTTACCCTTGGACTTCGCCATCTTTTCCTCGCCCTTCTCGTCGAGCACGAAGCCGTGGGTGAGCACGACGTCATAGGGGGCGCGCCCGCGCGTGCCGCAGCTCTCCAGGAGGGAGGAGTGGAACCAGCCGCGGTGCTGGTCGGAGCCTTCAAGGTACATGACCGTATCATCGCCGCCGTCGCGCTTGCGGCGGATGCCGGCGAGCTGCGGGAAGTGCTCCGGGTCCTCCAGGGTGAAGGCATGGGTGGAGGCGGAGTCGAACCACACGTCGCAGATGTCCTCGACCTTCTTCCACTCCTTCGTGCTGTAGGCGTTGCCAAGGAACCGTTCGGCGGCGCCCGGCTCGTGCCAGGCGCTGATGCCCTTCTCCTCGATGGCGGAGACGATGCGGCGGTTGACCTCCTCATCCTTCAGGATCTCGTAGGAGCCGTCCGGACTGTCCTTGACGAAGATAGGGATCGGCACGCCCCAGGCGCGCTGGCGCGATAGCACCCAGTCGGGCTTGGCCTCGATCATGCCGGTGATGCGGTTCTGCCCCTGCGGCGGCACCCACTGCGTCTCCGCGATGGCGCGCAAGGCGAGCTGGCGCAGGGTCAAGCCTCCGATGGAGTCGTGCGAGTGCTGCACCGATTCCCCTTCCCCTTGTGGGGAGGGGCTAGGGGTGGGGGGAACCACTCCCTTCGAGGTGGGGGATTCCCCCCCACCCTGTCCCTCCCCCACAAGGGGGGAGGGGACGCTGCGGCTCCCGTCTTGCCCCACATGAATGGGTCGGTCCATGGCGATGAACCATTGCGGCGTGTTGCGGAAGATCACTGGCTTCTTGGAGCGCCAGGAGTGCGGGTACTGGTGCTTGAGGCGACCGCGCGCGATCAGCGCGCCGGCCTCGATCAGCGCCTTGATCACAGCGTCGTTGGCGTCGCCCTTGTCGCCCTTCTCGGTGATGACGCGCTTGCCCTCGAAGCCCGGCGCCTCCTTGGTGAACCGGCCGTCGGCATCGACCGTGAAGGGGATGGCGGTGTCGATGTCGCGTGCCGTCAGCGCCGCGGTGCTCGCCATCCAGATCTCGAAGTCCTCGCGGCCGTGGCCGGGTGCGGTGTGCACGAAACCGGTGCCGTCCTCGTCGGTGACGTGGGCGCCGTCGAGCAGAGGAACCGCGAATTGATAGCCGCCGCCGACGCCCTTCAGGGGATGGGCACAAGCGATCTTGGCCAGCACGTCGGGGCGCACGATGCCCTTCGGCTCGAAGGCCTCGACCTTCGCCGCCTTCATGACCGGCTCGGCGAGCTTGTGCGCCAGGATCAGCTTGTCGCCGGGCTTGGCCCAGTTCCCCTCGGGCGCCTTCGTCACCTCGAACAGTCCGTAGGCGATCCTGGAGCTGAAGCTGATCGCCCGGTTGCCCGGCAATGTCCACGGAGTCGTGGTCCAGATGACGACGGCTGCGCCTTCAGGCAGCATCGCGGCCTTGGGAGATTGCACCGGGAACTTCACCCAGACGGTGTCGCTGGTGAACTCCTGGTACTCGATCTCGGCCTCGGCGAGCGCGGTCTTCTCCACCACGCTCCACATCACCGGCTTGGAGCCGCGGTAGAGCTGGCCGGTGGCCACGAACTTCATCATCTCGCGCGCGATCTGCGCCTCGGCGGCCGGCGCCATCGTCGTGTAGGGATGCGCCCAGTCGCCCTCCACGCCGAGCCGCTTGAACTCCTCGCGCTGAATGTCGATCCACCGCTGTGCGAAGGCGCGGCACTCGGCGATCAGCTCCAGGACCGGCACGTCCTCCTTGCGCTTGCCCTTGGCGCGGTAGGCCTGCTCGATCTGCCACTCGATGGGCAGGCCGTGGCAGTCCCACCCCGGCACGTAGTTGGAATCGTAGCCCAGCATCTGCTGGCCGCGGGTCACCATGTCCTTGAGGATCTTGTTGAGCGCGGTGCCGATGTGGATGTTGCCGTTGGCATAGGGCGGGCCGTCGTGGAGGATGAACTTCGGCCGGCCCTTGGCGGCCTCGCGCAGCCGCCGGTACATGCCGAGGCCGGCCCAGCGCTTGAGCAGCCGGGGCTCAAGCTCCGGCAGGCCGGCCTTCATGGGGAACGCGGTCTTCGGCAGGAACAGTGTCTCGCTCCAATCGCGCGCGGCGGGAGCGGCAGGTTTGTTGGAGGTCATGAGAGTGCCGTCTGCAAAAGCTGGATGAAGCTGAGAAGCGGGTACGCGCCAATGCGGGTGTGCCCCGGCGCCCTTAGGCGGCGGGGCCTATAATTCGTCTCAGCTCGGGCTTCGATGGCGACATGGGGCGCTGTTGTAAGGCAATAGGGCAGTAAGGCAATAGGGCAGTGCGCATCGTGCCTTACTGCCCCACTCCTTACTTCCCTACTGCTTGGGCGGCGTCCAGGTCTCCAGCACGCCGATCTTCATTTTGCGCCGCTCGTCCGCCGCGATCTTGAAGTCGTGGCCGAAAGGCGCGGATTCAAACGAGCCGTAGGTCGGGTTCGGCAGCATCAGCCAATCATGGCCCCAATGGGCGCTCGCCGCCTCGAACGCCTTCAGTCGGTCATCCTCGCTCTTCTTATAGTCGTCCGAGAAGTCGCCGAAATTGTCGCCGACGAGG
>DATMZP010000571.1:0-5837 GCA_035573595.1 Hyphomicrobiaceae bacterium | reverse complement strand
GGCGAGAGGGCGACCGCGCTGCGTCCTCAAGATCGTCGTCTTCGACGATGCCGACTACAACCATGCGCGGGCGCTGGGCGCGCGGTACCAGTCACTGCCGGTGTATTTGCAGGTGGGCAATCCCCTGCCGTCACATGCCGCCGGCGGTGCGCCTCCCGACGAGGCCAACATCGACGATCTTCTGCAGCGTTTCCGTTGGCTCGCCGGCAAGGTGACCGCGGACCGCTGGTTTTGCGTGAAGGTGCTGCCGCAGCTTCATGTATTGGCGTGGGGCAACAAACGCAGCGTCTGAGGCCGTCGGGTGTGCGCTCTGGACGGGGGTGCGAAGCTGGGGTGATCGGCGCATCTGGCAGGTCGCGCGCAGCGCCCGCAGCCAGCGGTTGACTGCCTCAGCGCCGGTAGAACGGACTGATACCAGCGAGCCAAAGCTTCCACCCGTCATCCCGGAAGCCGAGCGCAGCGAGGCTATCCGGGACCTCGTGAGGCGAGTCGGAGACACATCTCACGAGGTCCCGGATCGGAGCGCTGCTCGCCTGTGGCTCGCATCGCTCCGTCCGGGATGACGGGTCGAAAGATACGCTCGACGGTATGACAGCCTTGTTGGACCGTTTCTCCACCTCGTCTCTGAACTGCACCAACGGCACGCCAAGGTACGGTTCCAAGGCCGCCACCTGCAGCGTGGCCCTGAGCGTCACCTGTTGAGCATCGGCATCGGAGGGCTGGCCCAGCAGAACCGCCGGGATCAGCCACAGCAAGAAGCGCGTCACAGTAACCCCCACCAGCGTCACCAATGACAGGTGCCAATGGTGGCAGAAGGGTGGCAGCTGCCTGCTATCGGGGCACGATGTTGGCCGGCAACAGGGCGGCAGTCCCTACCGCACCTGCCCCTCGGCCACGCGGCGCAGGAGCTCGTCGGTGAGCTGGCGCAGCTGGTCGCCGGTCTGGCCCGGGTACTTGGCCCAGTAGGAGCGGGCGCTCGATGAGTAGTAGGCCGCCGCCTGGAGGGGCGTGACGCGCAGGATGGAGTTCTTGAAGCAGCGGTTCTCGTTGTTCTGGCGGAGCCAGCGGTCGTACTGGTCGTCGTCGGAGGACTGGGGGTCCTTCATGTTGACGACCACGCCGAGCAGCTCGGCAAAGCCCATCTCCGGGTTGCGCTGGCGGAACTTGCGCAGGAATACCAGGCCGCGGGTGGAGATGTAGTCGGGCCGGGTGGGCGACAGGTAGAAGGCCGCCTCGCGCAGCCAGCACTCCGTCACGACAGACAGGCCAGGCGCGCTGTCGACGAGGACAAAATCGTAGGTCTGGGAGGCCTCGCGCAGGCAGCTGCCGATGATGCGGCGCAGCGTCGCCTCGTGCTCGCCCTTGGAGACCTCACGCTCGAACAGCGTGAGGTTGGTGTCGCTCGGCAGGAGGTCCACCGAGCGGGCGTCGTCCACGTCGGAGACCCCGCTGATCACGTAGTGGCGCCAGTTCTGGGCCGACTGCTTGAGGACCGCGCCGATCATGTAATCGACGATGGTCTGGCCCTCGTCCTGCAGGGCCGTAAGCTGCTGCTGCGGCATCAGCATGTGGCTGATACTGGCCTGGGCATCGGAATCGATGACGAGGACCTTCTTGTTGTGGAAGGCGGACAGCGTCTCCGCCAGGGCAAGGACCAGGGTCGACTTGCCCACGCCACCCTTGGCATTCATGACCGTAATAGTGTTGCGCATCCCCAAACGAACCTGACTCTCTTCCAATGGGACCCCCCGTCCGCGGCCATCATAACGGGCGGACGCGAATGCCTCCAGAGCCAAAACTGAGCCGGCGGCAAATCGCGCAGCGGTCGGGTGGTTGCAGGACGATGGTTGCCTGCAAACCCGTCAAGGCGGAAGCTCAAGCCCGCAGGGGTCGATGGAAGGTACCTCACGCCAGCAGCTCGACGAGGGCGGCGTTGAAGGCCTCCGCCGCCTCGTACATGACCCAGTGGCCGGAGCCCTCGATCAGGCGGGCCTCAAGCTCGGGGTGGTGGCGGCGCAGAACCTCGAGCCGGGCCTGCAGAGAAGGGCGAGCAATCACGTCCCTGGTGCCCCAGATGGTCTTGAGGGGCGCCGCAACCTGCGGAAGCGCCCGGGCGATCGCATCGCTGCCGGCGAAGGCCCGGCTGTGGAAGCGGGCGCGCCGGACGTTCTCGACCTGCAGATAGACCGCCATCGGGTCGATGTTGGCGGGCTCCGCGAACATCAGGATCTGGAGGTTGCGGCGGTGCACCTGCGCGCGCTCCTCCCGGCTCATGCCGGTGCGCTCCCTGGCGAAGGGCTCGCGCGGCTCGGTCTTGAGCCCCAGTGCCGCCACCCCGACCAGGGTGAGGGAGTGCAGGCGGTCGCCCGCTTGCGCCGCCGCCAGGGTGCCGATGTGCCCGCCGAACGAGAAGCCGACCAGCCGTAACCCGGCCCCGGGCGGAAAAATCTCGGCCAATCCTGCGGCTACGACCTGGGCGATGCCTGGCGGGGTGCGCGGGTCGGGCGGCATGGCCGAGGAGCCGAGGCCCGGCATGTCCGGCACCCACAGCTCGTAGTGCTGCGACAACTCCGGGATGGTGCGGATCCAGTGGGTCCAGGAACCGTAGCCCCCGTGCAACAGCACCACCGGCTCGCCTGCGCCCCAGACGCGCCAGACCATGACGCCGTCGCCGGAAGGCGTGGTGCGCTTGCGGGCCGCCCCATTGAGCGCCCTGACCGTGGCGGCCAAGGCTTCCACGGGGGCCTCCGGGGCCGGGTCGCGGCGGGATTCGGCTGGCATTAGGGAGATTGGCTCAAGGTGCGGCTTTGCCCGCCAGGATGCGCGCAGGGGACGGGGGGCAGACCCCTCGCGCAGACGCCCGCGCTCAAGTCGGACATTGGTGGCGAGGGGTCTGACCCCCGTCATGGGAACGATGCGCGCGCAGGCTTGCACAGAGCGGGGCCTCTGTCAGCCCGGCACATCGGCATGCGGTCTGCCGGTTTTTCGGGTCTGGAGTGCGTTTCGGATGCCCCTGCGATTGGCTATAAGGCGGCTTAGGAGTCCTCGTCGGAGTCCAAGGAAGCCCGGAGCGCTGCGGCGCCCCGCGGGAAAGGAGCCGCCAGCCGTGCCGCGCAGGGTCCTCGCCGGTCTCGCCCGCGAATTTCCGCAGGGGCGGGTGTTGTGGCGGATGCTGTGGCCTGTGCCGTTGTTGCTGGCGCTGCCCCTGATCCTGCTCCTGGCGTCCGCCTTGGCCGAGGACACTGCCGCGATCCGCGACGCGGGTGCGGCGCTGGCGCGTGGCAATCTCGACCAGGCGGTGGCGCTCTACTCCCAGGCCCTGCAGGACAAGACCCTGGCCAACGAGCGCCGCGCCATCCTGCTGTCCGACCGCGGCGTGGCCCACGCGCGGCTGCAGAACCCACGCGAGGCCATCGAGGACTTCAACCGCGCCGTCCAGCTGTTCCCCGAGTATGCCGCCATCTACAACAACAGGGGCAACGTGCTGCTCGGCATCGGTGCCGTGCGCGAGGCCATGAAGGACTTCGACCGCGCCCTGCTGCTGGCGCCCGGATATGCCGCGGCCTACTCCAACCGGGCCGGCGCCCAGGTGCGGCTGGGCGAGGTCGATCTCGCCGTGGCCGACTACACCAAGGCGATCTCGCTCGTGCCCACCAGCCCGGCCGCCCTCACCGGACGCGGGCGGGCGCATCTGGCGGCACGCCGCCCGCAGACGGCGATCCGCGATCTGACTCGTGCGATCAACCTCGATGCGCGCTTCAGCGCCGCCTACCGCGCCCGCGCCGAGGCCAAGATGGTGGCCGCCCACTACGACGAGGCCATTGAGGACTTCAGCCGCGCCATCGCCTTCGAGGCGCGCAACGCCGAGCTCTATCTCCTGCGCGGGGATGCGTATCTGGCGGCCAACAACGCAGCCTCCGCGGCCAAGGACTTCAGCACCGCCATCGACATCAGCCCGCGCAACGCCCGCGCTTGGGCGGCGCGCGGCCTCGCCTACGCCAAGGCGGACGCCTACGAGGACGCCCTCAACGATCTGGGCCGTGCCATCGAGCTGGAGCCGCGCTCGGCCAAGGCCTTCGCCTACCGCGCCTGGACCTACCGCAAGCAGCAGCCGGAGCTGGGGCTCAAGGACGTGGAGCGGGCGCTGAAGCTCGATCCCAACAGCGCCGAGGCCTACTGGGCGCGCGGGGAGATCGCGGAGGCACGGGGGCAGCCGGTGGAGGCGGCGGTCGACATTGCGAAGGCGCTCGCCCTCGATCCGCGCCTGAAGGACGCCCAGGCGGTCCAGCACCGGTTGCGGCCCTCGCCCCTCGCCGATGTCGAGGAGGAGGTAGGGGATGCAGGCTTCGACCGCTGGCGCGTGTTCGTGAAGTGGCCGCAATACGTGGCGACCAACGACCAGTTCCCGAAGCTCAAGGTGGACATCGAGATGCTGGGCAAGGGCCGCCCGCGCATCCTCGACTGGGAGGTGAAAGCCGCCCCGTTCGCCGGCATCGGCGTGCTGCGCTTCCAGGCCGGCGTGGCCGACGGCCCGCGGGGGCCTGAGGAGATCGAGCAGGCCGCCATCGTGGACGTGCAGGCTGGCAGCGTGGTGGCCGTCGAGACGGTGCGCCGGGGTGCCAAGCAGGGTCAGCTCACCTGGGACGCCGGCAAGCTGGTGGTGGCGAGTGCCGACGGCACCACCGATGAGCTGGCGCTCAGGTCCGAGAAGCCCAAGGAGGCGGCGCCGCCCAAGCGGGTGGCCGCCGAGAAGAAGGACGTGTGGTCGCCCTGGGGCAGCACCTGGGACGGGGGCAAGAAGCGGCCCAAGACCCTGTTCGAGCTGCTGTTCGGCAACTGACCGAGTGGGGGAGGGGGCAGGTCCCTCCCATCCGACTCACGACCCCTGCCCGTAGGTCACCTTCTTCGCAGCCGGCCACGCGGCGCGGTAGCCGAACTCGATGACGCGCTCCTCGGCGGGATCGAGCTTCATGTCCCAGGCCAGGATGCCGCGCTTGTTGTCCACATCCTTCCGGCTGGGGGCGGTCTTGCCGGTCAGCTCCACCGTGATGTCGGCGTTCTGGGAGACGGGCAACTGGTCGATGACGGTGAGCAGCATCGCCCGCTCATGCAGGTTCTTGACGGAGACGCGATAGCTGCGCGCGTCGGTCTTGGTGGTGGAGATGATGCCGGTCTCGCCGCGCTTCTCCTCGACCAGCGCGTAGCGCACGCGGACGGAATCGTCCACGCCGAAGCCCAGCTCGTGCTGCTCCTCCGGCGCCAGCAGCGGCAGCCAGCCGTTGCCCACGAATACGCTGTCGCGGAACAGCGCCACCTGGCCGGGCAGCAGCGGGGAGCCCTTGGCGGTGACGATCTTGGCGTAGAGGTAGGCCTTCTGGTCGAGCTTGGGCACCGCCCGCACCATGACAGCCGGATCGAGCGCCATCTCGTCGATCTGCACCCGCTTGGTCTCGCCCGTGTCCGGCACCGTGGTGCGCCCGGCGATGCCGTAGACGGCCTGGAACGCCTGCACCTCGACGGCTGCGGCCTTTTCTTTCGCCTCTTCGCCGAACGTTGTCGAAGCTCCGAATCGGACTACCTGATCCTCGTTCGCGTCGAAGCCGCCTCGGCCGAAGCCGCGCACGGTGCGCGCCCTCGAGGCCGGCTCCGCCGCTGGGGCCGGAGGAGCATACGCCGCGACCTTGTCGCTCTCGAAATCGATCGTCATGGGCGGGAGGAGCGGCGCGGCGGTGCCGGCAGTGGGCCGCGCGGTCGACAGCGCCAGGACGACATTGTCCCACACCTCGCCGGTGCGCTGCTTGATGGCGGCGCGGCGGACCAGCTGCAGCTTGGGAGCC
>DATMZP010000570.1:0-2048 GCA_035573595.1 Hyphomicrobiaceae bacterium | reverse complement strand
GTCATCTGCTCGTGCACCATGGTGTGGCGCGTGATGGTGCTGCGAAACGTCTCGTACGCCGCCTTGTTCGGCAGCTCGCCGTTCAGCAGGAGATGGCACACCTCGATGAAGTTCGAGCTCTGGGCCAGCTGCTCGATCGGGTAGCCCCGGTAGAGCAGGATGCCCTGGTCGCCGTCGATGTAGGTGATCTTCGACGAGCAGTTGGCGGTGGACGTGAAGCCCGGATCGTAGGTGAAGCATCCGGTATCGCGGTAGAGACGTCCGACATCGATCACATCCGGGCCGACGGTCCCGGACCGGACCGGCAGGTGCGCCTGCCGATTGCTGCCGAGCGACAGCGTTGCGTTCTTGCCGGCGTCGTCCTTGGAAGTCATAGGGGCTCGTCCTCTGTCTGCACCTCTGTCCGGGTCCGCTCTGTGTCCGCCTTGGCGCGCTGGCGTTCCGTTGGGCAGACCTGGGGAAGGGTTGGGCAGGTCAATTGCCTATTCTACATTTTGCAGTGCGGCAAGTTATGCCAACGGCGAAGTTGGGCCGTCAACTCGCGCCGTCGGCTCTGCCCACGGACCAGGCAGAGCCGCCGCCACCGGTCCGCCCGCGCCGCCCTATCGCTTCGGGGGCTAGCTAGGACGCCTGGTCCCGAATGCGCGCCAAGGCCTCCTCGCGCCCCAGGGCGGCCATGACGTCGAACACCGGCGGGGAGACGGCCCGGCCCGTCAGCGCCGCCCTGAGCGGCTGGGCGACGGCTCCGAGCTTGGCTCCCTCCGCCTCGCTGAAGGCGCGGATCAGGTCTTCCAAAGCCGCAACCCGCCAGTCTGGCGCCGTCTCCAGCCGCGGCAGCAGCCTGGCCAGGAGGGCGCGGGCGCCGGCATCCAGCGCCTCGCCGGCCTTGTCCTCCAGCGCCAGCGGGCGCTCATCGAACAGGAACCGGGCGCCGTCCAGCAGGTCGAGCAGGGTCTTGGCGCGCCCTTTGAGGCTCGGCAGCGCCAGCCTCAGCTTCTCGCGCGAGGCTGCATCGAGCCGCTCCGGGATATTGCCGCGGGAGACCGGCGCAGGCGCGGCCTTCGGGTCCTTTCCGGGGGCGGCCTCCATCTCGGCCTTCATGAGGAGGCCCTGGTCTAGCTCGGGCAGAACGTCCTCGATGCGGCGCAGCAGTTCCGCGTCGCCGGCCTGCCGGATGTAGTGGGCGTTGACATCGGCCATCTTCCTGAAGTCCAGCCGGGCCGCCGCCCTGTTGATATCGGCGATGTCGAACCACTCGATCATCTGCCCGGTGGAGAAGATCTCGTCGTCGCCATGGCTCCAGCCGAGCCGCGCCAGGTAGTTGCGCAGGCCCTCGGGAAGGAAGCCCATGGCCCGGTAGGCCTCGACGCCCAGCGCCCCGTGGCGCTTGGAGAGCTTGGCCCCGTCGGAGCCGTGGATCAGGGGGATATGGGCCATGACCGGCACCTCCCACCCCATGGCCCTGTGGATCTGCACCTGCCGGGCCGCGTTGGTGAGGTGGTCGACGCCCCGGATCACATGCGTGACACCCATGTCGTGGTCGTCCACGACGACGGCGAAGTTGTAGGTGGGCGTGCCGTCGCTGCGCAGGATGATCATGTCGTCGAGCTGGGTGTTGGGCACCACGACCCGGCCCTGCACCTTGTCGTCCACGACCGTCTCGCCCTCGCGCGGCGCCCTGAGCCGCAGGACGGGCGCGAGGCCGGCCGGCGCCTCGTTCGGGTTGCGGTCGCGCCAGGGGCTCTGGATCGTCTGCGGACCGCGCGGAGGCCGCTTCTCTTCCCGCGCCAGTGCCCGCTCCGCGGCGATGGCATCGTGCATGCCCTTCAGCTCGTCGGGCGAGAGATAGCAGCGATAGGCGTTGCCCGTGGCGAGCATCCGCTCTGCCACCTCGCGATGGCGCGGCGCGCGGGGGAACTGGTAAAGCGGCTCCCCGTCCCAGTCGAGCCCCAGCCAGGCCAGCCCGTCGAGGATCGCCTTGACTGCCGCCTCCGTAGACCGCTCCCGGTCGGTATCCTCGATGCGCAGCAGGAACCTGCCGCCGGTAT
>DATMZP010000569.1:0-4560 GCA_035573595.1 Hyphomicrobiaceae bacterium | reverse complement strand
GCACGTATCGCCTCATCGAGCCCGTGGTCTCGCATTCTGCCTGTTTCTTGCCCAGCGAAGTTTAGAAACATTCGACACGGTAAGCCGGCGTGAGCGCAGCCGTCAATAGCCGGTGGCTATGATGATGTGACGGAATTCACTCATTGCCAGAGGCTATGGACCTCTATCTCGGCATGGCGCGGCCGTGGCCCTTGCGGCGTGGCCCGTTAACGACCTGCGGCTCAGGCTCGGGTTGCTGCAACGCAGCAACAGGGAGTGTGCCCAGATTGTCAGACCCCTCCGGTGAAGCGGCGAGTTGCACGCGCACTGCCGATGCTCCGGCATCCGCCTCAACCGGCAGTGCGCCCGCTGCGGCTTCCGCCTGCGCAATCGCGTCCGGACTGCGTTCGGGGGCGCCGGCGTCCGGCGCGGCTGGCGGGGCGTCTGGCGCCTCTGGCGCCCCGGGCAGGTTGCCCAGCGCCTGCTCGACCAGTTGGCGCACATTGTCGGTGGCCTGCAGCGGCCCGAAGCCGGGGATGGAGGTGGGGTCAGTAAAGTCCCATTGGTTCTCGGCCATCTCGATGAAGTCGCGGATCGCCGGATCCGCGGTCCAGGCCCGCCTCAGCGCCGCCCGGGTCAAGGCCGGCGGCACGCCCTTCTGCAGGAACGCTCGGATGTCGGTGTCGGCGACGATGGACTCGAGGGGCGGCAGGCTGGTCACGTCGAATGGCGGCTCGGCCTCGACGGGTTTGGCAGGCGCATGGCCCGACCGGCCCTCAGCCTCTTCCGCCCGCTCGTCATCCGCCCAGTGTGTCTGCCGGCTTTCCGCTTCGGTCCCGGCCCGCGCGTTCTTTCTCTCTTCCGCGGCCTGTTGCTTGAGGCGCGACCAGCGGGCGATGAAGGTGTCGTCGCCGCTCATGGCCCGCCCTCCCGCGGCTTGCGGCCGCCTCTCAGCGCACCTTCGGCCCCGCTGTCGCGCTGGCGCTTATAGAACGCGCGCTCCACGTGATGGTCGGCGATGAAGGCCTCCAGCGCAGCCTTGATATCGGCCGGCATGGGCACGGTATCGACCAGGTCGTTTCCGGCCTCGGTGAACGCCTCGCCCTCGGCCGGGTCGGCGATGACGGCCAGCACCTCGTAGGGCGGATCGCCGTTGGTGGGACGCAGCACCACCCACAGCTGCGGCGCGCCGGAGCTCAGGTTGCTGATATAGTTCGCCGTCTCGGTGCGGTGGAGCGCGATGGTGGCCGTGCCGGCATAGAAGGACGTGGTATCGCCGACTGTGCCCAGCGGGGTCCAGGGCGCGGCGGCCGGCACGCCAGACAGCACGGCTGCGGGCCGCCAGACATAGTCCACCCACGGGCTGGTGGCCTTGTGGCGCTCAACCACCACGCCGACAGGCATCGAGAAGAGGGCGGCAGAGGTCAATTCACCATCTCCAGGCGCCGCACGGGCAGGCCGGTTAGCAGGTTCTGCGGCTTCAGGCGCAGCACCTTGTCGGCCGTCATCGCGCCGATCAAGTATACCGGCTCGCCCCGCACCCTGTCCCCCACGTCGTTGGCATCCTGGAAGGCGAGCCGGTAGAGGCCCACCAGGCTCCGCCGTGCCGCCTCGTCCAGGTCCTCCCCGTTCCACAGGGCATCGCCGATGCGGGTGCCCTCGGCATCGAGGCCCACGTACCAGACGAGGGGCGCATCCTGCAGCTCGATCAGCGGCTCGATCTTAACGGCAACTGCCAGAAGATGCTTAATCCAGCGCCTCATCACCTCGCCAAGGGCTGCCAGACCATAGCGGCCGGCGGTGAGGTCGAGTGCCATGTCGAACCGGTCGCTGCGGTCCCAGTAGCTGCCGGCGTTCTCCTCGTTGAGCACGTCGATCTCCGCAGCTGCCGGCAATCCCAGCATCGAGACCAACGGCGAGAGCGGCCGCTGGCCGATGCCGGCCACGGTCTCCTCGTCGGCGGCGACCAGCGAGCCCTCGTGCAGCGTCAGCTTCTGCGGCCTGAAGAGCATCTCGGCGGCGCGCAGGATGAAGGCATCGTCGCAGCCGTCCAGGATGTTGCGCAGGATCGCGTGCACCATCTGGCTCAGGAAGAGATGCGGAAGCCTGAGATTGCGGTGGACGATGTCGAGATAGGCCGCCTCCAGCGTGGGATGGCGGGCCAGCTGGTCGCGGAAGGCGAGCATCACCTGCCAGTTCTCGCGTGCGTCCGCATCGGCAATTGCCGCCACCTCCTCGCGGCGCACTGGCCGACGCGGATCGGCGAGCAGGGCGGCATGGAGTGCACGCTCGGCAGCGCAGGCCTCGGGCGGCGGCGCGATCTCCGGGCGCGCCAGGTAGGCTTTGAGGAACTCGTCCGTCACCTGCAGCCGGCCGTCCACGTCGCGGTCCAGCAGGTGGTGACCGCAGGAGAGCCAGAAGTCGCGCGTCTCACTCACGGCCGCCCCCTTGGCGCAGCGCCACCAGGTCGATCTCCTCATCCAGCCCTGGCGGCCCCTCGTCCTCCTCGCCCGCCACGTCGATGATCGCGAAGGCGCGCGCCGGTCGCGCGCCGATGCCGGGCGCCAGCGTGCGGAACGTCTCGCGGATGTCTCCGCCGTCGTGCCTGCGCGCCAGTGCCACCAACATGCCCTTGGGATGGTTGCTGATGGAGGCGGCGAAGGCGATCTCCTCCGCGGCTGCAGCCCTGGCGGCGTCGAGACCCGGGGCGCCGAAGCGCTCCACCAGTCTCTGCGCCAGCAGGGCGACCGCCGCGGCACGGTCCGCCTCGCTCGCCTCGACCACCTGGACGAGCGTGGACCAGCCGAGCGAGTCGATGCCGAGGAAACCCGATCGGAAGGCCGCGCGCCTCTTTCCCTCGAGGCGCGCCACATCCATCGCCGCGAAGGCGAAGGCGCCCGGCACCGCCCATTCGCCCGGCTCCGCCGCGCGCTCGAACACGAAGGTGTCCGACGGGTCGAGCCGGATGGTGCGCAGGAGCTTCACGAGCGGGGCCCTCCGGTGGCCGGATCGAGCCAGGATGGCGTGGCCAGCGCCTCGGCCAGCGAATGGCGATCCGGTTCCGCCTTGCCGCGCCAGCGCACCAGCAGGTCGCCCTCGCGGGCAAGCGAGGGGACGGCGCCTTTCTCAAGCTGAAGGCGATCGACATACTGGCGTGTGACAGCAGCCAGCTCGCCCGCGCGCCAGGAATCGAGGGCCAGCATCAGATGACGCGCGAAGCTCTCTACCAGCCTGCCGGAGCCGACATCGTCGAAGCCCTCCTGCTCCAGGGCCGTGGCCAAGGGGCGCAGCCCCGCCTCCTCCTTGCTCAGCGCGACCAGCCGGATGGACGCACCGAACACGAGCCAATCCGGGACGCTGGATTCGGCCGTGCCGGCCGGCCAGGCCAGCCGGCCGCCGCCGACCAGGCCGCCGTCGACAAAGATCGCGTCGGGCCAGCGGATCTCGATGGGGCGCTCCGGCGGCGCGTGGACCAGCAGCGCGTCGTAGAGCGCCACCATGCAGACGTGGAAGGCACGCCGCGCACTCGCCAGCGGCTCGTCCGGCTCCAGCACCACCGCGAACTCGGAAAGGTCGAAGCGACCCACGTGCACCAGCGTGCCGGCTCCCGCCTCTGGCGCAATCGCCTGGGCGTGAGCGAAGGCGTCGCCGATCTCGCGCAGCGTCACGAGCGAGAACGGCGGCGGCAGATTAGGTGCCGGGCGGGTCTTGGGCTGGCCGTGCATCGCGGAGTATGGGCTTCCTGCGTTGGCGTTTAGGGATTAGGACGATTATAATTCAAGACTGCCTCAGTGCATAAGGGGTCAGACCCCTCGCCACAGACGCTGGAGTTCAGTTCCGGAGGTTGAGGCGAGGGGTCTGACCCCTTCCACCCCACAAGAAACCCAAGGCAATGGCCGCCCCACCCCGCAAGCTCCTGGTCTGCTCCTGCGAGGACACGATGGCCCCCGATGCGGAGGCCATCCGCAAGGGCTGCCCCGGCGCCCATGTGACGACCGCACGTCACCTGTGCCGCAGCGAGCTCCACCGCTTCCAGGCCGCTCTGAAGGACGAGGCGCCGCTCACCGTGGCCTGCACCCAGGAGGCCACGCTGTTCGACGAGGTGGCGGACGAGGCGGAACGCACAGCCCCGATCGCGTACGTCAATATCAGGGAGACCGCGGGCTGGTCGCACGAGGGGGCACAGGCGGGACCGAAGATGGCCGCCCTGCTGGCGGCCGCGGCGGAGCCCATGCCGACGGTGCCCGTCGCCAGCCTGGAGAGCGAGGGCGTCATTCTCGTCTACGGCCGCGACGAGAGCGCCGTGGAGGCCGCCCGCCTGCTCAAGGACCACCTCGACGTCACCGTGCTCCTCAAGCCGCCGGCCGCCATCCAGCCGCCGCGCAGCACCGAGTTCCCCGTCGTGCGCGGCATCGTGAAGACCGCCAAGGGCCACCTGGGCGCCTTCGAGCTGACCGTCGACAATTTCGCCCAGCCTGTGCCGTCGTCGCGCCGGGCGCTGGCCTTCGGGCCTGGCCGCAACGGGGCGCACTCGAAATGCGATGTCATCCTCGACCTGACCGGCGATGCGCCGCTGTTCCC
>DATMZP010000568.1:0-6246 GCA_035573595.1 Hyphomicrobiaceae bacterium | reverse complement strand
ATCTGCGTGGTGGCGGCATCGAAGAAGATCTGGTTGGCCGGGCTGGCGATCTCCGCGTCGAGGTCGGTGCTCCAGCGCAGGTCCCCGTGGGCGGCCGCCAGCGCCGCCAGCTTGGCCGCATTGCGACCCACCAGCACCGGCTCGAGCTGCACCCGCGTGCCATCCTTCAGCGCCACACCCCCGGCTGCCCGAATGGCGACAACGGAGCGGATGAGGTGCTGGTTCATGCCCATGCGCCCGGTGACGCCGTTCATGATCACGCCAAGACTGCGAGGCATCCGTGCGCTCCCCCGGCCGGCGCAGTATCGGCGCCGCCCTCCGGCAGACCTTATTAACTGGATGGTTACTTAAACGGCGCGCGAGCCCACGGTCAATCCTTCGCGGCGGGAAAATAGTGTGCGGCGTGGAAAGGGGGGCAGGCCAGGCTTGACCCGCAGGCCTGCCCCCGGACTTCGGCGTCGCGTCTTGCCCCTCAGCGCTCCGCCATCAACCCTGAGACGTTCTGGATGCTGACGCGGCGGTTGCGCGGCTCCGGGCCCTGGGTGTCGATCTTGAGGTACTGCTCGCCGTAGCCCTGCGTGACGACGTTCTCCGCCGGCACGTCGAACCGATCGGTCAGCACGTCGGCGACCGCGGAGGCACGCCGGTCGGAAAGGCTGGCGTTGTCCTCGTCGGGGCCCACAGCATCGGTATAGCCGGCGATCAGGAAGACCGCTTCGGGGTTGCTCTCCAGCACCCTGAGGATGGCACGGGCGATGCGCCTGAGCTTGTCGTACTGGTCCGGCGTCACCTCCCAGGCGCCGGAGTCGAAATAGATGCTGTCGATATCGATCGAGCGCACGCGGGCGCGCAGCTCGTAGTTGTCACGGATCTCCTCCAGCGAGTACGGGCGATCGAGCGCCTCGATCGGCGGCGCCATCAGCGTGTCGTAGAGGTCGTCGTCCGAGACGCGATCGTAGTCGACGATGTAGCGATCGTAGGGGATGGTCACGCGCGGCGGCGGCAGGTTGAGGGCGATGATGCCCAGCGCCCCGATCCCCAGGCCGATGCCGACGTTGCGGTAGAAGCGGCGGTTGTCGATGATGTTGCGCTCGCGACCGTCGCGGTCGCGGCGGAAGCGACGCAGCAGCCGGCCGTTGCCATCGACCACGGTGACGACGCGCACGCCGTTGCGCCCGATGTAGAACGTCTCGACCGTGCCGTCCGGGCGGGGCTCCGACCGGGCGCCGGGACGGCGAAGGAAGCGCTCGCTCTCGTCGTGGCGAACGATGGTACGATTGTGCTCCTTGACGATGAAGCGCCCGCCGGGCTCCTGGATCACCTTGCGGTCGCCGCCCTTCTCGACACGCTCCACGCGGAATTTTTTCACATCCTCGAAGCGCCTCGGCGCGAAGCCCGGCGGTCCAGCCTGACCAGGCTGACCGGGCTGCGGCCCCGGCGTGACGGTCACGGGCCGGCCGGGGCCTTGCTCAGGCGGCGGTACGGTCTTGAAGGTGGCCGGCGGCGGCCCACCGGGCTGCCCGCCCGGAGGTGGGGCCTTGAAGGTCGCCGGCGGTGGCCCGCCCGGCTGCCCGCTCGGAGGTGGGGCCTTGAAGGTCGCCGGCGGCGGCCCACCGGGCGGCTGCTGGAAGCGCTGGGGACCCTCCTTCTTCTTGAACTCCGGGGGCGAGGCGTCGGCGGGCTTGGGCGGGGGAAAGGGCCGTCCACCCGGCGGCGCTTGGAACTGCTGGGCAGGCTTCGGCGGCGGCAGCTGCCTCGGCTCGTGCACCCGCGGCGGTGGTGACGGGGGCGGCTGCGTGACCCGCGGCGGGGGCTGCGTCTGCTGCCTGGGCGGCGGGGGCCTATGCCGCTCCCGCTCCTGCTCCTTCTTCTTCTCCTCCGCGGTCTGCGCCTGGGCCGATGTGATGAGCCCGGTGCCGCCCAGCAGGATCGCGCCGGCCGTGGCCGCGCCGATGCTGGCCGCGAGCACCGCTGACAGAGTTGATCGCTGGTCCTTCCTCATTCGCCCCTCCGAGACGTTTTTGCCCCAACCGCGCCACTCCCGAGGTCCACCCAACTTTGCGGCGGCAGCGAGGCAGAATTGGGCTACGTTGACCGCAGGACCCCACACACCTGTAGCACGGCATAGGATGGCGAGGATGGCTCAGGTCGAGATCGTTGAGGTGGCGCCCCGCGACGGCTTCCAGGCGGTGAAGGCCTTCATCCCCACCGAGGCCAAGGTCGCCCTGGTCGAGGATCTGGCCGCCTGCGGCTTCCCGCGCATCGAGATCGGCTCCTTCGTGAGCCCCAGGGCGGTGCCGCAGATGGCCGACACGCCCGACATTCTCAAGCGGGCGCGGCTGCCCGCGGGTGCCGGCGTGATGGCCCTGGTGCCCAACGCGCGGGGCCTGGAGCTGGCGCTCAAGGCCGGCGTAGGCCGGGTCAACTGGGTGCTGTCGGTGACGGAGAGCCACAACCGCGCCAACGTCAACCGCAGCGTGGCGGAGAGCCTCAGCGACTTCGCCGCCGCCTGGCAGGGCGCGCGTGCCGACAGGCCGCGGATGAGGCTCAGCCTCTCCACCTGCTTCGACTGCCCCTGGGAGGGCCGCGTGCCGGAGGCGGCCGTGGTGCGCTGCGTGGAGCGGGTGATTGCTACCGCGCCCGACGTGGAGATCGCCATTTGCGACACCACGGGCCGCGCCGCCACCAACCATGTGAGCTCGCTGTTCGGCCGGCTGCTGGCGGCCTATGCCGGCGACCGGGTACGCTTTGCCTTCCACGGCCACGACACCTACGGGCTGGGTGTCGCCAACGCCATCGAAGCGTATCGCCAGGGCGTGCGCATCATCGATGGCGCCGCCGGTGGGCTCGGCGGCTGCCCGTTCGCGCCCGGCGCCGCCGGCAATACGGCGAGCGAGGACTTGGTGTTCGCCTTCGAGCACATGGGGGTGAGGACGGGCGTGGACTTCGGCCGCCTCCTCTCTGCCGCGGACCGCGTGGCGGCCGTCGCGCCGGACCAGTCGGGTGGGAAGCTGCGGGCGGTGCCGCGGCGGCGGGCGCTGTCGGGGTTCGGGGAGCAGAGCCGCGGGGTGCCGGCTGGGACCGCGAGTGCGTAGGGTCGTGCAGAACGGCGGATGCGCCGTTCTGGCGCTCCCACGAATCGGCCTACATATGACCGCTGGACCGGTGCTTGCGGCGCCACGGCACGTTCCAGATCCCGGGCGCCCGATTGATCTGCGAGGTTGTCATGCCCTCTGCCTTGGCGCTTCCCAACGAATGCAGTATGGCGCAGGCAGTCCCAGCGCACACGCGCGCCGATATCATCGCCCGCTACCGGCATTTGCGGACGATCAGCAAGAAACATCACACCCGCACCTACGATTTTGTGTCCTCCAGCGCGTTGTTGCAGCGGGCGCGCCGGCTCGGCATGTCCGACGGAAGAAGGTTGGTCCTCGACCGAGCCGAGGAGTTCGATCTGGTCTCCGACCTCATCGTCTACACCGCCCCGCCGGGCCGTTCGCGGGCCTTGGACCGCTATGCCCGCAGCATGCCGCCTCCTGCCGGATCCGACGAGGCTCTTGTGCTCGATGCCATGCGCAATGCGCGCTTCGGGGTCCTGCAGATGCAGCACCGGCATCCGGCTGCAGGACTGATCCTCAGAGACGAGGCCCGAAACGAGGAGATCTGGCTGGTCGATCTGGGGTATGAGATGTGGATGGAGGAGGGCATGCGGGTCGCAACTCGATACTACACGCCGGGTCCGTTCTCCATGACTGCCGGAGTGAGCATTCCGCTCCGCGGTCGGTTGATCTCACATGCCATGGAGTTCGTGCCGCAACTGTTGCGCAAGAAGCCTGCGCAGCTGTGCGACGATCCGCGTTTCGCCGAGACGCTCTACCGCACGGCAATCGAGGATGGCGTCATGGAGCGTGTGAGGTACGTCGACCCGCCCGCCGAGGGCCACGCGGCCTGACAGCGGCTCGGGCGACAGGAGAGGGAGCAAGAGCATGCCTCCTTCAGCTGCCGACAGCGTTGCCAATGAGGCGCCGCACCAGCCCTTCCCGCCTGACTTCCTGTGGGGTGTCGCCACGGCGGCCTATCAGGTGGAGGGGGGATGCCAGGCGGACGGCAAGGGCCTCTCCGTGTGGGACGTCTACACCAACACCGACCGCATGGCGGCAGGCGGCGAGACGGCCAACGCCGCGCTCAACATGTACGACCGGGCGCAGATGCGCGGCGACATCGCGCTGCTCAAGGACCTGGGCGTCAATGCCTACCGCTTCTCCATCAACTGGCCGCGCATCCTGCCTGACGGAGTGGGCACGCCGAATCCCGCAGGCATCGACTACTACCGCTGGCTCATCGCCGAGCTGAAGGCAGCGGGCATCGAGCCCTTGGTCACGCTCTACCACTGGGAGCTGCCGCAGGCGCTCGCCGAGCGGGGCGGCTGGGCCAACCGCGAGATCGTCGATTGCTTCCGGCACTACGCCGGCGTCGTGTTCGACAGCCTCGGCAGCGATGTGCAGCTGTTCCTGGCCTTGAACGAGCCGAGCACCGACCTTGGCTTCACCGTCTACGCCAAGCAGTTCCGGGAGACGCCCCGGCGCGATCCGGTGCCCCTGACGCCGCTGCCGCCCGCGGCCTTCACCTGGTTCCCCGGCGCGCGCATGGTGCACTACCAGCAGCTTGCTGCGGCGGCGGCCATCGAGGAATACCGCAGGCGCAACCTGTCCGGCCGCATCGCCGCCGTCGCCACGCTGCTGATCCCGGCGCTGCCGGCCTCCGACAGCGATGCCGACGCCAGGGCCGCCTGGCTCGCCGACGGGCTGATGAACCGCATCTATCTCGACCCGATGCTCAAGGGTGCTTACCCCGAGGACGTGCTGGCGGCGCTGCGCGGTGCGGGCGCTGAGCTGCCGATCGAGCCCGGCGACATGGACCTCATCGCCCGCAACCGGGGCGACTTCCTGGGCGTCAACTTCTACAGCGGCTTCAGCTTCGCGGCCGATCCGGCGGCGACGGACAACTGGGGCCTGCGCATGACCACGCCGGCGTCATCCATCGATCCCTACAACGGCCCGTCGCGACCAGACCTGTTCACGGCGGGCCTGCTGCGCCTCAAGGCCGACTACGCCAACCCGCCGATGATCGTCACCGAGAACGGCACCGGCTATGCCGGCGACGACGAGCTGGTGGGCGGCGAGGTGCACGACGCGCGGCGCACGGACTATCTCGTCCGCCACGTGGCCGCTCTGGGCGAGGCAATCCGCCAGGGCGCCGACGTGCAGGGTTACTTCCACTGGTCGAGCCACGACAACTTCGAATGGATCTCCGGCTATGGCCGCCGCTTCGGCCTCATCTATGTCGATTTCGCCACCCAGCGACGCATCCCGAAGCGAAGTGCGGGGATGTACCGGGCGCTGATCGCCGGCGGCGGCCGCGCCGCGACGTAAGGCGTCATCGAGCGTCGGGCTCGATTGCACCGAGTCGAGCTCGCTGACTCGGGCCCACCGGGAGAGCGAGGCCCGGCCAGGCCGTGTACTCAACTGCATCGCTCGGCCAAGGCACGCAGGCACCGAGCTCCGACTTCGGCTACCGGGTGCAGAACAGCGGCGCTGTGTTCCGTGTGAGACTTTCCGAGCACGACCCAAACCGGTCCATGTTGCCTGTGGGATACAATGCGTACATACTGGCTTGACATGGTCGCCCGGGGTTCGCCGACATAGCCTCCAATCGGATGGGAGGCCCGGGCTTGGCAGCGGTCGCTACACGGCCGATGATGTTGCCGTCGGCGAGTTGTGTGGCTCAAGTGCCCTGCAGAGAGCGCATTATGCTTCATGTCATTTGGCTGTTTGTAGTGATTCTGGTCATCATTGCCAGTCCGGCGGAAGCAAGGCGCGTGGCGCTGGTGATAGGCAACGCCGACTACAAGGTTGGGCCGCTGGCCAACCCGGTGGATGATGCAGACGCCATGGCCACAGCATTCAGCGCGCTCGGTTTCGATCGCGTGCTACTGCGGAAAAACCTCGGTATCGAAGGGTTCCGCACCGTTCTGTCGGAGGTTGCACGCGAGTCGGTGGGCGCGGAGGTAGCTGTCGTATTCTATGCCGGCCACGGCACTGAGCGGGACGGGCGGAACTACCTGATCCCGGTCGACGCCAGGTTGGATCGGGTCAGCGATCTCGACCTGCAGGCGATCGCGCTTTCCATCGTGCTCGATCAGATCGCGGGGGCGACCAAGCTAAAGCTGGTCATTTTGGATGCTTG
>DATMZP010000567.1:0-2357 GCA_035573595.1 Hyphomicrobiaceae bacterium | reverse complement strand
TCACCACTACCGTGGCTCTCTCAGAAGCACGAAGAAAGGAGCGGGATCATGGTCGATCAAGAAGTGTTTGACAGTCAGCTTAAGAGGGATCGTTTTCCTTTCCCCAGTAAAGGTGACATTACGCTGGCGGTCCGGAACGCGAACTACACGCTCGGTCCTGTAATGTTGCACCTGGCTATGAAGCCGGGCGCGGTCGTTCCGGCACATAGCCACAAAGGTATGTCCGAGGCGCTCTATGTTGTTGAGGGCGACTTCACCAACGAGGGTAAGCAGTACGAGGCCGGCACCTCCCTGCATTTCAAGGCCGGCAACGTACACGGCCCGCACACGACTAAGAGTGGATGCAAGCTACTCATTCTATGGACGGAGCGCACCTCGCATGAGTCTGCCGACCTCAGCGACTTCATCGTTGCAAAAGAGGCGGCAGCTTAAGCGGTAGCCAGCGGGTTGACGTGGCGGGTCCGAAGCCGGCGCCAGCGCCTTGTGATCGGGGTGCTGTATACGTGCGCTCGGCTGGTAGCTGGTCGCGCGCCTGAAACGCAAAACGGCCCCGCCTCCCGGGTGAAGGGGAAGCGGCGCCGTTTGCCAACTCGGGAAGTGGGGGGAGAGAGGCCGCTGCATCCGGAGGAACCGGAAACCTCGGTCGAGCTTTCAGCAGTTTCCCGGATATCAACACGTTCTCTTCCGCTGCAAACAATCACTAACCTCGCGCCGATTGCCGTCACATTCGCGGTCTGGACCGGGATTAGCTGGCGCGTGACGCCCGTCAAATCGGGTCGCGGCGACGGCGGCAGGTTGATCGACCGTTATGCCGGCCCACGGGATCACTCGGACCGGCCGGAGCCCGGTGAAGGGAACCGCCCATGACCACGACCAGAGGCTTCACTGGGCGCCGGGGGGCCGAAGCGGACGAGCAACGGATCCCGCCCGGCCAGTACGCGACAGACGGCTTCCCGGTCCTGAGCGCTGGACCAACACCGCGTACGCCGCTCGACAGGTGGGGCTTGGCCCTGCAGGACGGTGGGGCGCTCCTTGGCAAGTGGACGTGGGATGAGTTCCAGGCGCTGCCGCAGACCGAGCTCACGGTCGACATCCACTGCGTGACCAAGTGGAGCAAGCTCGGGACCGTCTGGGAGGGAGTCACGATTGACGACCTGCTCGCGGCGGCGGGCCTCGACGAGCCGCCAGCGCCCTACCTGATGGCGCACTGCGACGGCGGGTACACGACCAACCTGCCGCTCGAGGACCTGCTCGATGGCAAGGGCCTAGTAGCGACCCGGTTCGATGGCGAGCCACTGGCGCCGGAGCACGGCGGCCCGGCGCGTCTCCTGGTCCCGCACCTCTACTTCTGGAAGTCGGCTAAGTGGGTCCGCCGGCTGCGCTTCATGGAGCACGACGAGCCGGGCTTCTGGGAGTCCCTCGGCTACCACATCTACGGAGACCCCTGGCGTGAGCAGCGTTATGCCGGCGATTGAGGCGGCGCGCCCGCCCGCAGGGGCCGGCACGCCGCGCCTCGCCTGGCGGCAGGTAGAGGTGATCGAGAGGATAGCCGAGACGCCCCGAGCGACTACGCTCGTGCTGGATGTTCCAGGCTGGCCTGGCCATCTCGCGGGGCAGCACGTCGACATCCGCCTCACAGCGGACGACGGCTACCAGGCGCAGCGGAGCTACTCGATCGCCTCCCCGCCCGAGGTGCCGCAGCTTGCCCTCACGGTCGAGCGGCTGGAGCGCGGGGAGGTGTCGCCCTGGCTCGTCGACGAGGCCCGGCCGGGCGACCGGTTCGAGCTGCGCGGGCCAATCGGCGGCTACTTCGCCTGGTCTGTAACCGCGGGCGGACCGCTGCTGCTCGTCGCGGGCGGCTCGGGCGTCGCGCCGTTGATGGCCATGCTGCGGCACCGAGCCGCGAGCGGTGAGGCGGGCTACGCCGTGTCGGCATGCCTCCTCCTTTCCTCGCGCTCCGTCGCGAACGTCATCTACCGCGAGGAGCTGCAGCGCCTTGGGTCGGCGCCTGACGGACCCAAGGTCGTTCACACCCTTACGCGCGCGCAGCCGCCACCAGGCTGGCGCGGCTACGCCCGGCGCATCGACGCGCCAATGCTGGCCGAGGTCGGCTTCCAGCCCGCGGCGGCGCCCAAGGTATTCGTCTGCGGCCCGACGCCGATGGTGGAGGCGGTGGCCGAGGCGCTGGTTGGGCTTGGGCGCTCGACGGCAACGCCGCGGGTGGTCTGCTGCGCGAGGTCTTCGCGTTCGACGCGACGGAGGCGCGGACGACATGCTCGGGCTGCGCCAGGACAGCGCCGATGGCAGAGCTGCGCCTCTACGCCATCGAGCTGGGCGCCATCCTGCGCTGCCCCTCT
>DATMZP010000566.1:0-4185 GCA_035573595.1 Hyphomicrobiaceae bacterium | reverse complement strand
AGGCGAGCCTGGCGCCGGGCGGTGACGTGGGCGGGGCCTGGGCGGCGGTCGGCGGCGTGCCCAGCGTGCTGGAACGGCGCGTGGCGTTTCATTGCGAGGTTTCGGCGCTCCTCGTGCGCGGGCTCGACGGCCGGACGGCCGCCTACGACTGCCCGGTGAACGTCCACGAGAACGGCATTCTGCGCCGGTCCACAGTCCCGTCGGGCCTACCCGAGGCCGACCTCGCGCAGGCGTGCGCCATCGCCGCGCGCATCGCCGAGGCGCTCGACTACGTTGGCGTGCTGGCCGTGGAGATGTTTCACCTGGGACCGGATGCGCCGGCATCCGCCCGCCTGATGGTCAACGAGATCGCGCCGCGCGTCCACAACAGCGGCCACTGGACCATCGAGGCCTGCGCCGTGAGCCAGTTCGAGAGCCACATGCGCGCCGTGGCCGGCTGGCCGCTGGGCTCCACCGGGCGGCACAGCGACGCCGAGATGGTCAACCTGATCGGCGAGGAGGCGGACCGCTGGCTGGAGCTGGCCGCCGAGCCCAGTGCCTCCCTCCACCTCTACGGCAAGCACCATGCCCGCCCTGGCCGCAAGATGGGCCACGTGACGCGGCTTCGCCGGCGGCCGGCGCCCGGCGCCTCGCAGTAAATGGGGTCAAAGGCGCGCAGGAATATCGCTCGACCGGCTCCCGCCTCTGCCGCCGCGACATCCCCTTCGATCCGGTGGAACGGGGCGTCAAAACAGGATAACCACAGTGGACGTTCCGGAGACCGTCGGCTCGATGCCATGTGCCCGGCCCTGTCTGGACAGCTGGAGGAGAGCATGACCGAGGTCGCATTCGCGGAGCACCGCGTTGAGCTGGACAGCGGCCCGGTGATCTACCTAAAGGGCGGCGAGGGGCGGCCCATCCTGCACCTGCACCCCGCCGGCGGCCCGCGGGTGACGCCGGCTACGGCGATGCTGGCGCGGCGGCACACCTTCTACATGCCGACGGTGCCAGGCTGGAACGGCACCCCGGTGCACTCGACGGTGGGCTCGATGGGGGACCTGGCCGACCTGGCGGCCAAGTTCGTCCGCACCGTCATCGGCGGCCCCTGCGATGTGGTGGCCGAGTCGTTCGGCGGCTGGCAGGCACTGTGGCTGGCGGTGCGCCACCCCGATCTGGTCGGGCAGCTGGTGGTGCAGGCGCCCGCGGGGCTGCGCACCGAGGGCACCGGCGGCCTCCCCACCGACCCGGAGGCGCGCCGGCGCAAGCTCTACGCCGTGACCGAGCGGGCGCCCAAGCAGGGTCTGCCGCCCGAGGTGCAGGCGGAGAACATGCGCCTGTACGCCCGCTACTCCGGCGGTGTCATCCTCGACAAGGCGCTGTTGGACGCCCTGCCCGGCATCAAGGCGCCCACGCTGATCCTGTTCGGCACCCTTGACGAGGTGGTGCCGCTCGACACCGCGCGCCGCCTCACCGCCGGCATCCCCCAGTCGCGCCTCACCTACATCGACGGCGCGGCCCACGTCCCCGAGTTCGATCAGCCTGAGCGGGTCGCTCGCCTGATCGGCGCCTTCATGGAGCACGGCGAGGGATTTCTCGTGCGGCGGCCGGCGGGATAGGCGGAGGACCGCAGCAATATTGCCCGGAAAGATGGCTGTATGGCCTATAAAAAAACTCATTTCTGCGAATTTGCAACGACTCGTGCCACCCTCCCCACAGAGCAACTGTCCTGAGGGCGAGCACTAACTGGATGCGTTCAGAATAGTCGGTGCATACGCATAAGTGGATTCGAGAGACCGCAATGACCGATCTCGGCGCCGGCGCCGCCGCTCATCGCAACTTAGGATTTGCCCATCTCGATGCCATGCGGGCCGTGGCGGCATGCGTTGTCGTTCACAACCATTGCTGGAACATTCTGGTGCGCAATTACCAGAGCGGCGACGGCATCCTGTGGAAGATACCCTACATGCTGGCGGGGCTTGCACCTGACGCTGTGATCGTTTTTTTTGTCATCAGCGGCTTCTGGATCACCTCCTCGGTGGTTGGCAGGGTCGAGCGGGGGGCGTGGAGCTGGCAGGACTACGCCATCGACCGGCTATCCAGGCTTTGGCTCGTTCTGATTCCGGTGGTCCTGCTGGGCAGCCTGCTCGACGCCATCGGCCGTTATGGTCTCGGCGTTCCATTGTACCTGGGGACGCAAGGCGCCCGGTTTCAGACGATCGACGTGGCCGATCACTTGAGTCTCCCGATCGCAATCGGGAACATCCTGTTTCTTCAAACGCTTGTGGTGCCTACGGTCGGATCCAACGGTCCATTGTGGAGTCTTGCCAACGAGTTCTGGTATTATTTCTGGTTCCCCGCCTTCTTCATGCTTTGGCAGCGCAAGGGCGCAAATTTGATGATCGCCCTGATTGCGCTTGGCACCATGTTTCTGTTCAGCAGCTTGGTCATAGGCTTTGGATGCTGGCTGCTGGGTAGCTTGGCCTTTTTCCTGTTGCCTTCCACAAAGGCCATGTTGACGGCTCGGCCCTCTTTGCGCCGTCCGTCCCTGTTTCTTGGCGGTGCCGGCCTTGTGTGTGCCCTTGTGATTCCTCGCTTGTTGCATTTTACGTATGCCGCGCACAGCATCGTCGTGGCGTTGGGAATGATGGTCGCTGTTCTGGCCATGAGTGCAGCCAATTGTCGTTTGCCGCCAGTGGTTGGGTGGCTGGCGGCATACGGCGCCAATGCGTCCTACTCCCTGTATGCGCTGCATTTTCCGGTCATGATGCTGATAGCCGCCTTGTTCGTGGCGCATCGCCCCCTCGACCCGAGCGTTGGCTCTTTGTTGCTCTGTCTTTTGATTTGGGCGGCGCTTGTGGCGGTCGGCTACTTGTTTTCTTTGATTGCCGAGCGGCCTACCCCGGTTGTGCGGGCAAGAATGAAGGCTCTGCTGAAGGGCTTGGCGGGCCGCAGGATCTAGCGGATCTCGCGAAGACCTGGAGCCGTCTGCGGGCGGGAAAATCGGTTTGAGCAGCCGCGCGCATCTGCATTGGGTGTGGCCGCCAATCCCAGGCCCATGGCTTGGCAATGGCTTGGCTTCATCCCCATATGCCGTCCCCCTCTTGCATTTGTGCGTAATGTGATACTGGAGGACAGTGGGCGCAGTTCGCCGGAATCACCGCAGAGGGGCCCGTAGCTCAATGGTTAGAGCCGGCGGCTCATAACCGTCTGGTTGCAGGTTCGAGTCCTGCCGGGCCCACCATCGGTCGAAGGGGTCAGACCCCTCGCCTCAATCCTCTCGTTCGAATATCGGCCTTGGAGGCGAGGGGTCTGACCCCGTTTTCTCCAGAGGAGAGGGGCTGACCCCTTCCTTCGTCAAAGCTCCCTCGCCTCGGGCAGCACATGATCGCGGAACAACTCCATGCCGCGCCGGACGATGGCGTCGGGGATGTTGCCGATCTGCATGTTGATGATGAAGTGGCCGTTGCCGAGCTCGGCATTGACGCGCTTCATCTGCTTGAGCACGGTCTCGGGGCTGCCGCACAGCACCGAGCCCGCCTCGATCATGTCGTCGATGGTGCGCTCCTTCAGCATGGAGAGCCGGTTCACGAACCCCTCGCCGTGCGCCGCGTGCGACTCGCCGAAGAAGCGCGACTTCTGGATCACGAGGCGCTGCGCGTCGCGGATCGGGTGCATCAGGATACGGTGGAAGTAGCGCTGGCCCTCGCCCAGATAATGGCGCGCCTCCTCGTCGGTCTCGGCGATCAGCGTATTGTAGCCCAGGACGATGTGGTCGCGCGTCGGCTCCAGCCCGTGGGCGCGCGCCGAGGCGCGGTAGGTGTCGATGCAGCGGCGCGCCACCTTCAGGTCGGCGATCAGCGTCATGGCCATCGTGGCCCGCTGCCTGCCGGCGAAATCGGCCGACTCCTCGTTGCTGGCCGACATCAGGATGGGCGGATGCGGGCGCTGCAGGGGGCGCGGCCAGATCGACACGGAAGGGTACTGATAGTATTCGCCCTCCCAGCCGAACGGCTCAGGCTCCGTCCAGGCCTTGACGATGAGCGCCGCCGCCTCGCGCAGGCGCCCGCGCGATTCGTCGGGCACGACATTGTAGGCGATGTACTCGTGCGGCACGCCGCGGATCATGCCGGCGATCAGGCGCCCGCCAGAGAGCACGTCCAGCATGGCATACTCCTCCGCCACCCGGATCGGGTTGAGGAGCGGGAT
>DATMZP010000565.1:0-3951 GCA_035573595.1 Hyphomicrobiaceae bacterium | reverse complement strand
AAAGGGATACTGGAGGCGAGCGGCTGGACCTCCATCGAGATCCGTCCGGTCGATGTCGCCTGCAGCCTGCCGGTCGCACAGCTGCCGGTCTACGCCACCCGGATGGGACCATACGGCCGGGTGCGCGGAACGCTGGATGAGGCCGCGAGGGCGGCGGCGGATGTCGAGGTTCTCGCTGCGTTCGATCGCTTCGTAGACGGCGAGCACGTGCGCTTCACATCGGCTTTCTGGCGCGTGGAGGCAGTGGCGTAGCCGAGGTGGTGGGTAAGCAGCCCTTCAGTGCACAGCTGCCTTGCTCCGGCCAGAATGACTGCGTATCGGCTCCGGTAATATGCTTAAACGCACCGAGGGCCTCGATGCGTCCTTTGCTTGTGCTCACCCTCCTACTCTTTGCGTTCACGCCGGCCGTCGCGGACGACGCCGACACGCTCACCGTCGACGGCACGGTGTACCGGCTGGAAGGCGTCGACGCACCGGAGCTCGATCAGTATTGCGTTGACAGGGGCGGTGCATACCCCTGCGGTCTGTTCGCCGCCGAAGGTCTTCAAGAGCTCATTGGTAAGCGACCGGTGCACTGTCAAGATCTCGGCCGCGACCCGGAACACCCCTTTCGCCGCATTGGCCATTGCACTGTAGGTGGCGTCGACATCAACCACTGGCTCGTGCAACAGGGATGGGCCATCAACATCGACCCCCTCGGTCGCTATGCAGGCGACGAGCGCGAAGCCCGAGAGCGCCCGCTCAGTATCTGGCGCGGGTGCTTCCTGGCCCCGCACGACTTCCGGCACGGCCGGAAACTCACAGCGACGCTGCTGGGGAGGGACTGTCCGCCCGATGCTCGCGCCAAGCTCCTGATGGATTACGCGGTCAAGCCACCGGGTTGCGAGATCAAGGGCCGGTATGCGTTCCGTGCGCGTTTTACAGGCCACCGCGGCATCTATCACCTCCCCGGGTGCGGCAGCCACCGGCGCACGACCAGGCCTCACCGCTGGTTCTGCTCGGAGGAGGAGGCAATCGCCGCCGGCTTCCGTCGCTCATTCACGTGCGGGCTGTGGCGATAGACGGGCCTTGGCGTCCGGTACGTGTAGGCACTGGCTGCTGGCGCCGGCGGTTTCGGCCGGGGCTGCGACGCGGCCGGGAATGGCAGTAAGGGGGCCCGCTTCATCGGGAGCGAGGTCACTTGAACGAGGTCCGACGGCCCGGCGCCGTCGGGAGACCCTATCAGTTGATATCTAATCACCTTGAAAGGAATACGCCAGAGGCGTATCTATCTCATGAGCTGAGGGCCGGACGATATTACCTTCGAACTTGATCCCGAAGGTATCGACTATCCGGTCGTTACGGCCAGGTTCGAGACGCCCGCTGGCGAGATCCTTGTCATGGCGGAAGTTGAAGACCTGGGCCGAACTCTGCGGCTGACGGGGCTGCACATTCAGGGACTGGAGCCCAATGCCATCGGCATCGCCAACCTGCGTATCCTGGTCGACGCCGTCATGAGAGAGTTGGACTACGATGCGATCGAAGTTGAAGGAGCGGATCGAACGACTGGAGCGAATCCCGGCCACCGTCCGCGGCCCCTCCGGTTTGCCCGTCGCTTTAGTCCTGCGTCCGGGAGTTAGCCGCGCAAAGGTGAAAACCATCGACGCCGTTAAGGCGCTGGCTCGCCACGGTTTGACGCTGTTGAGGGCGAAGCGGGCGATCGAGGCCATGCTCCATGATGGCGAAGTTGCCGTCGAGGTGCGTCTCGAATCCGAGCCTTTCGATCATGGCTTTCTTGCGCTCGACGACGACCTGCGCGGGGCCGGCGTCGAAGTGGTCAGAATTGCAACTAGGTCGATTGACGTAAAGGCACTGCGCCACGATCTCGGGATGTCCCAGGAGCAATTTGCCCTGCGCTATAACCTCGACCTCGATGCCGTTCAGAATTGGGAACAGGGACGACGCGCACCTGAGCGAGCGGTGCTAAGCTATTTGCGTGTGATCAAGGCCGATCCGAAGACGGCAGCGCGAGCCCAAGAAGAGGGCGTTGCATAACTGGGCTTCGCTGCCTCAAGCCTCGGTCAATCGTCCTGGAACGCCGCCTCCCTGGTCTTGCGGAAGCGGGGCAGCACGATGAGCAGCACCAGCCCTAGCGCGGCTAGGAGGAGGCCCAGCGAGATCGGACGCCTCAAGAAAATGGTCGGATCGCCGGCGGAGATGACCATGGAGCGGCGCAGGTTCTCCTCCATCAGGGGACCCAGCACGAAGCCCAGGATGAAGGGCGCGGCCTCGCAGCCGAGCTTGAGGAAGACGTAGCCCAGCAGCGCGAAGGCCGCCGTCAGCATCAGAATGGTGGGGCTCGGCTGCGCGCTGTAGGCGCCGACGCAGCACAGCACCAGGATCGCGGGGAACAGGATGCGGTAGGGGACGCGCAGCAGACGCACCCAGATGCCGATCAGCGGCAGGTTGATGACGATCAGCATCAGGTTGCCGATCCACATGCTGGCCACCATGCCCCAGAACAGCTCGGGCCGCTCGGTTATGACGGCCGTGCCCGGCGCGATGCCCTGGATCACCATGGCGCCCATCATCAGCGCCATCACCGGATTGGAGGGCATGCCGAGCGTGAGGAGTGGGACGAACGAGGTCTGGGCGGCGGCATTGTTGGCGGACTCAGGCGCGGCGACGCCCTCCACCGCGCCCTGGCCGAAGCGCTCGGGCGTGCGCGATATGCGCTTCTCCACGACGTAGGCCGCGAAGGAGCTGAGCACCGCGCCGCCGCCGGGAAGGATGCCGAGCACCGCCCCCAGCCCGGTGCCGCGCAGTGCGGCCGGCCAGGCCTTGGCCGTCTCCTCGCGGCTCGGCCACAGGCTGCCGACGGCGTGGCGCACCGCCCGCTCCACCGCCGAGCGGTCGAGATTGCGCATGATCTCGGCGATGCCGAACAACCCCATGGCGACGGGAATGAAGTCGATGCCGTCGTAGAGGATATCGACGCCGAAGGTGTAGCGCACCGCCCCGCTCTGGGTATCGGTACCGACGATGCCGAACAGCAGCCCCAGGAACACCATGCCGACCGCCTTGACGACGGAGCCGTGCGCCAGCACCACAGCCGCGACCAGGCCGAACAGCATCAACGCGAAATATTCCGGAGAGACGAACCGGTCGTTGACGGCCGCCAGCGCCGGGGCGAAGGCGGCGAGCACGACGGTGCCGACGCAGCCGGCGAAGAACGACCCGACGGCGGCGATGGAGAGTGCGGCGCCGGCCCGCCCGCGCCGCGCCATCTGGTAGCCGTCGATGCAGGTGACGACCGAGGAGGATTCGCCCGGCAGGTTCACCAGGATGGCGGTGGTGGAGCCGCCGTACTGGGCGCCGTAGTAGATGCCGGCCAGCATGATCAGCGCCCCCAGCGGCGGTGCCCCGTAGGTGATGGGCAGCAGCATGGCGATGGTGGCGACCGGGCCGATGCCCGGCAGAACGCCGATGGCAGTGCCGAGCAGGACGCCGATGAGGCAGAAACCGAGGTTGACCGGCGTCACCGCCGCGCCAAAACCGGTGGCGAGATTGGCGAGGATATCCACCTCAGCGCACCCAGACCGGGATCGGCTGGCCGAGCAGGTAGACAAACAGGGCGATGGAGAGCGCGCTCATGGCCAGGGCGAGCGCCGCCAGCTCGAACCAGCGCAGCCCCTGCGCCGCTATCCCGGACACGACCGCAACGGCGATCACCGACACGGCCAGCCCCACCCGCTCGATCAGCAGGCCGAAGCCGACGATGCCCGCGAGAATGAGCAGCTGCGGCCAGAACGCAATCCGCTCCACCGGCTCGCCGGGGACGACAAAGGAGCGCGCCAGCACGAAGCCTCCGATGCCGACCAGGGCGACGCTCATGGTCATGGGGAAGAAGCCCGGCCCCATGCGGGACAGGCTGCCGACCGCGTAGTTGCGGCCGAACCAGAGCCCCGCGCA
>DATMZP010000564.1:0-5109 GCA_035573595.1 Hyphomicrobiaceae bacterium | reverse complement strand
GGGCTAGGGTCGGGGGCACCCCGATATTCGAGGCCTGGGGTTCCCCCCCACCCTGTCCCTCCCCCACAAGGGGGGAGGGAACGCTGCGGCGCCCTCCGTTTCGTCTTCGAGGGTCGGCGCAGCCGGTGATCGGCTGACACCAAGGCTTGACCGGCCCCAACCCCGCGCCGATAAAGCCGCATGGTCGCGGTCAAATCCTTCCAGGCTGATGCCTTCCTGAAGGCGGTCGATCGTCTGCCATCGGCGGTGCTGTTCTACGGCACCGATGCCGGCCTCGTCGGCGAGCGGGCCTCCACGCTGGCGCGGCGGCTGGCCGAGGCGCACGACGGCGAGATCCTCCGCCTCGACGATGCGGACCTGGAGGACAACCCGGACAAGATCGGCGTCGAGCTCTTGACACGGCCGATGTTCGGCGGGCGCAAGGTCGTGCGCGCGGCGACGGGCCGGCGCATCAACGCCGCCTCGCTCAAGCCGCTCGTGGAGATGGGCCGGCTCGAGGGCTTCCTGATCGTGGAGGCGGGCTCGCTGCGCAAGGGCGATGCGCTGCTCACCCTGTTCGAGACCGCCGCCGGCGCCGCCGCCGTGGCCTGCTTCCCCGACGAGGCGCGCGACCTGGAAGGCATGGTGGGCGAGGTGCTCGCCGCCGCCCGCATGCAGATCGCGCCGGAGGCCAGGAAGCTGCTGGTCGCCCGGCTGGGCGCCGACCGAGCGCTGTCGCGCGCGGAGGTGGAGAAGCTGGTGCTCTATACGCGCGGCAAGGCCCGCATCGAGGAGGCCGATGTGGAGGCGGCGGTCGGCGATGCCGCCGAGACGGCGCTCGACCGCGTGGTGATGGCGGCGGCCTCCGGCCGCGCGGGCGAGGCAGTGCGGGAGTGCGAGCGTTGCCTGACGGGCGGTGAGGACGCCCAGCGCATCATCCTGGCCCTGCAGAGCCACTTTCTCCGCCTGCACCGCCTGCGCAGCGGCCACGACGCGGGCCGCTCCCTGGAGGACCTGATGCGGGCGCTAAAGCCGCCGCCCAACTTCAAGCAGAAGGCCGCCATCGAGCAGCAGACGCGGCTGTGGACGGTTGCGGGTCTCAATGCGGCCCTCGCCCGCATAGGCGATGCCGCCAAGGCCGCGCGCCTCAACGGGGCGCTCGATGCCACGCTGGCCGAGAATCTCCTGCTGGCCCTCGGGCCGCCATCCAATCCCCGGCTCCAGCGGGGCCGGTGATCGTGCCTCACAGCGGTGCGGGCCGCCGATGCAGGCCTCCGACGCAGGCCCAGGCGTTGTCAGGAGGCCGCCCGCGCCAGCACGGGCTGACTCGGCAGCCACGTGTCGTAGAAGCGGCGCTCGCAGTCCTCGGCGTTGCGGCCCGAGACCGAGCCGAGCGTGGTCCAGCCCCGCCGATCGAGCGACCAGCGGCGCAGCGTGCCGGCCTCGAGTCCGATGAGCAGGCTGATGCCGATGGCCGCCAGGGTGGTCCAGCCGGGATGCAGAAGCTCGCTCTGCCGGACGAGCTCGATCACGCCCTCGGCGGCAAGGTAGCCCAGAAACGGCCACCACAGACGGTGCGCCAGCAGCCACACCGGCGCGAACAGCGCCGCCGTCCAGGAGAAGCCGTCGCGCACGAACGTCAGCCGCTCCGCCCGGTCGATGCGGTCGGCCGGCGGGTTCGGCTGTTCGTGCACGGTGAAGGTAAGCATGGCGCGCTGGCTTCTGGGCTTGAATCGGCTGTCTTCTATCGGCTCGCCACCCGGAAGGCGAGCAGTTTTGGACAGGCCGAGCCGGCGGCAGGCCGTGCGCCTCGACTATCCGCCCTGCGGGGCGTCGGAGTGGCGCTGCGCGCCGGCGGCGCGGGCGTATTTCTCGCGCCACTTGGGGCCGGGGCCGCGCATGTAGTGCTTCTCGGGCCGGTAGGGCGCTCCGATCGACTTGCGGAACCACTGGGCGCGCCTGGCGGCGCGCCTCAGCAGCGTCCGAATCAAGGTGAAGCCTGCATCTGTTGTCCGGGTTTGCATCGGCGTCTCTCTCGACCGCAAGGCACCTCTTTGTCGGCAACTACGCAGCGCACCCGATGCTGGATCGGCCGGCATCGCACGCGCACGACATGTTTATCCGTCGGACATGAAGGACGTTTCGACGAGCGGCTGTCCGTCGCCGAGGGGCGACGGATAGCCCCGGACCGGCACGATTCCCCGGCGCTGAAAACGGGCAACATCGTTTGGATCACGGCCCCCTCTCCGCAGCAACCGGGACCAATCGGAATAATGTGGCCAAACGGTGCAAGGTGTGGGCTGCGAGTCGGATTGGCGGAAAGGTGTGGCCGGAGCATCGACTTCTCGAATGGGCCGGAATGGCCGGCATTTCTGGGCGAGGCTCGCCGTAAGGGGAAAGTTAACGATAACCGGTTATTAACGCTGCGCGATCCGCGGGGAAGCCTCCCCGCGTCATCAAAAGGGGGCAGCTCATGCTCAGAAGGTCGCTGGCAGCCGTCATCGCGCTGGGGCTCCTGCTCTTCGGCGCAACGGTCTCTCTGGAGGCGCTGGGACTGCTGTTCCACGCGGCCGTCCCGGACCTGCAGCAGCGCGTCGAGGCCTTCGTCGCCCGCCTGGAGGCCGATCTGAGCCCGGTGGACCTGCCGGAAGAGCCGGTGGAGGTGCCACAGGAGACGGCGCAGGAGTCGGCGGGGCATGATGCCGAGCGCGCGGCGGCCGCAGAGCCGGCCCTGGAGGGTGACGGCGCCGCCACGGCGGCCGAGGTGGCGGATGCAGTCGAGCCTGACAGACACAACGCGCGGGTAGCGGCGGCCTTCAGCAGCACGATGCCAGATCTCCGGCCTGAGACCGCAACCGAGCCCGAAGAAGGCGTGGCGCCGGCGCCCGTCGAGCCCCGGGAGCCCGCCGCGGTCCCTGCCCCGCTCCTCGCCGTCCAGCCCGCCAGCGCAGCGCCCGTCGCCGGACCACCCGTCCTGCGCGCGACCGGAGCCCACCGGGCAACGCCGGCGCGAGGCCCTGTCGGCTACGCAGCCTTCGGCTGGCCTCTGCTCGATTGGCTGACTTTGTAGACCTGTAGGGTGGGTTAGGGCCGAAGGCCCGTAACCCACCCTGGCACGCGAGATTGCCGATGGTGGGTTACGCGCGTCGCGCTAACCCACCCTACGGGCTGCGATCCAAACGATCCCCACGTCTCGACCGATACTCCCGCCAGTGTGGCGGATTCGCACGCTTCGGCGATGGCGGAATGGCGCCCGCGGAGGCAAACAGAATAAACTGCACCGGCATTCGTAATTCATCGGATGGACGGCAGCGGTCTGCTCTTGACGGACAGCCCCTCCGTCCCGACATCGCCCAGCGACGCCGCCAGGATCACCCATGACCGCCCCAGCACCGTTCCCCGAGGTTTGGCACGGCACCACCATCCTCACCGTGCGCAAGGCCGACAAGGTGGTGATCGCCGGCGACGGCCAGGTGAGCCTCGGGGCCACCGTCATCAAGGCCAACGCCAGGAAGGTGCGCTCGCTCGGCAAGGGTGACGTGATCGGCGGCTTCGCTGGCGCCACCGCGGACGCCTTCACCCTTTTCGAGCGGCTGGAGAACAAGCTGGAGCAGTATCCCGCCCAGCTCACCCGCGCCTGCGTCGAGCTCGCCAAGGACTGGCGTACCGACCGCTATCTGCGTCGGCTCGAGGCGATGATGCTCGTTGCCGACCGGCAGGTGACGCTGGTTCTCACGGGCACCGGCGACGTGCTCGAGCCCGAGGGTGGCACGATGGGCATCGGCTCCGGCGGCAACTACGCGCTGGCCGCGGCCAGGGCGCTCATGGACACCGATCTCGCCGCCGAGGAGATCGCCCGCAAGGCCATGGCGATCGCCGCCCAGATCTGCGTTTACACCAATACGAATGTGATCATCGAGGCGCTCGACAGCAGCAAATGACCGCGATGGACCAGCTCATCGTCGGCTGCCGCGGGCCGGGGTGCCGCGCGTTCTCACCGACCCCGACGCGGCCAACGCGCGCGCCATCCGCGCCTACACCAAGGCGGGCTTGCATGCGCATGCCCCCGTGGATACGCCAGACGGCGGCGGCCTTCTCATGATCCGCGACAATCCGACGATGGGGTAAGGGCTATGCTCCAGAATGCCGATCTCGACGCCGCGGTCGCCGACGGTACGATTACCGCGGCCCAGGCCGCGACCCTGCGCGAGCTGGCGCAGCGGCGCGAGCGGGAGCGCGCTGCCGCGCTCGGCCACGAGGAGCGGTTCCGCTTCCTGCGCGGCTTCAACGACGTGTTCTTCGCCATCGGCGTGGTGCTGTTCGTGGCCGGCCTCCTCTTCTTCACGCCGCGCGGCGCCTCCGGCTATCTCATCGCGGCCGCGGTGGTGTGGGCCCTGGCGGAGGTCCTCGTGGCACGCATGCGGCTTACTCTGCCCGGCATCCTGCTGGCCATCGCGTTCGTGGCGCTCATCTTCGCCGCCTCGGTGCGGATGCCGGCCGAGACCTGGCTCGGCGCCGGCATCGAGCTGCGGGCGCCGACGGCGCTCAGCGTGCTCCAGAGCCTGCAGTACTACCCCGGCGGGCCGCTCTTTTTCGCCGCGCGGGCGCTGGTGCCGGCGGCTGCCGCGGCGGCGTTCTACTGGCGTTTCAAGCTGCCATTCGCCCTGCTGCCGCTGGCCGCGAGCCTGACGGTCGCAGCGCTGGGGGTGGCAAGCTTCCTTCTGCCCAACGCCACCGGGCTCACCGACACGGTCGTCCTGCTCCTGTGCGGCCTCGGCGTGTTCGCCGCCGCCATGGCCTTCGACGCCTCCGACCGCGAGCGCCTGACCCCGCGGGCGGACTGCGCGTTCTGGCTGCACCTGCTGGCGGCGCCGATGATCGTGCGCTCGGCCATGCTGCTGTTCGTCTCGCCGCTGGCCGGCGCCATCGGCATCAGCGGCGAGCCCCTAAGACGCAACATGAACGCCGAGATGGCGGTGGCCGTGATAATCATCGTGACCGTGCTGGCGCTGGTGGCCGTCCTGATCGACCGGCGCGCCCTGCTCGTCGCCGGGCTCACCTATCTCGGCGCCGCCATCGGCTTCGCCCTGACCGGGGCGGGCGGCAGCGGGGCCGATGGAGCCTTCGTGG
>DATMZP010000563.1:0-4006 GCA_035573595.1 Hyphomicrobiaceae bacterium | reverse complement strand
GGCCAACACCCAGGCGGTGGCCCAGTGCGCCAGCGCGACCCCGCGCGCCTCGGCGTGCGCCTTGAGCTTCTCGGCGACCATGAGGCTCTCCGGGCGCCACTCCGTCTCCATCATGCGCTTGTCCTGGCGCGCCGCACGGCTGCCGGGCTCGGCGGTCTGGTTCGCACGGTACTTGCCGGACAGTACGCCGCGGGCGAGCGGGCTGTAGGGCACGACACCGAGGCCGAAGTGTCGCGACGCCGGTATCAGCTCCACCTCCGGCTGGCGATTCATGACGTTGTAACAGGGTTGCAGCGCCACCGGCAGCGGCACGTCCATCTGCCGGCACAGATGCGCCACGTGGGCGATGTGCCAGGCGCGCACGTTGGAGAGGGCCCATTCGCGCACCTTGCCGGCACGGATCAGGTCACCGAAGGTGGCGACGATCCGCTCCCAGGCCGTATCGGCGTCCACACGGTGGATGTAGTAGAGGTCGATGTGGTCCAGACCCAAGCGCTTGAGGCTGGCGTCGGCCGACTGCATCAGGTGCCGGCGCGACAGGCCGGTGTCGGTGACCTTCGGTCCCGACCGCTGGCCCGCCTTGGTGGCCACCACCCAGTGGTCGCGCTTCGCCTTCGTTGCAGCGCCGACGATGGCCTCGGAGCGCCCCTCCGTATAGACATCGGCAGTGTCGATGAAGTTGACGCCGCTGTCGGCGGCATGGTCGATGATACGCTGCGACTCCGCCTCGTCGGTGGCGCCGCCGAACATCATGGCACCAAGGCAGATTTCGGACACCTTGATGCCGCTGGTGCCGAGCAAGCGAAAACGCATCTGCGCCACGGACAAGTCCTCCCCGGATAGTGCCGCCGCCCCTGCCCCCGAATATTGCGTGCAGGCCCCCCGCCGTTTCAAGCCGAGGCCGAACACAAGGATTTGACAGTGAACGGGGTCAGACCCTTCGCCTCGGACCGTATAAGGGGTCAGACCCCTCGCCTCGATGCTTGTTCTTTAACGGAAAGTCCGAGGCGAGGGGTCTGACCCCGCTTCATCCAACCCCAGGTTGAGAACCTACGCTAAGTGCCGCAGCACGAAGCGATGGACACCGCCGCTCTCGCTTTGCTCGACCAGAGCATTGCCGGTGCTCTCGGCAAAGGCGGTGAAGTCCGCCGGCGCCTGGGGGTCGTCCGACAGCACCTCCAGCGTGGCGCCCTTGGGCAGCTCCGACAGCGCCTTCCTGGCCTTCAGCACGGGCAGCGGGCAGGCCAGCCCTTTCACATCGAGGGTCTTGTCGGGCATGGGGGGAGGAGCCTCTCGCTAGCGGAACGTCATGACGGATCGGCCGCCTAGTTATCAACGGACCGCCGGCGCTGGCAACGGCATCGCCTGACGGTGGTCGCGGAGTCACAGCCCCGCCATGTCGGGCGCCGCTCACGGAACTGCCACTTGCGCGGGCATGGTGGCCAAGTCACCATGCGGCCTCCACAATTCACCCGCTTGCGCCACGGCGGGGAGGTCAACCACGCCACCGGCGCCGCCGCGGGCGCGAGCCACATCGAGGGGAGCCCATGGACGCCATTGCCGACCCGCCGCAGCGCTCGTACGCGTTCGGCCTGGAGCGGGCGGGCTTCCTCGGCCTCGGCTGGCCGCGGCTTACCATACTGCTCATCCTCCTGGTCTCGGTGGCAGCTGGCTTCGGCCTGGCCCGGCTCAAGGTGGACGATTCGCTCTCCGAGCTGTTCCGCACCAACACACCGGAGTTCCATCGTTACGAGGAGATCGACCGGCGCTTCCCGTCGAGCGAGTACGACGTGCTGGCCGTGATCGAGGGCAAGGACCTGCTGAAACGGCCGCAGCTGGAGGCCGTGCGCCGCGCCATCGTCGACCTGCAGCTCGCCGACGGCGTCGATGGCCTGGTCTCCATGCTCTCCGCCCGCGGCAAGCCCGACGAGACCGGCTACGCGCCGCCCATCGTTCCCGACGACCTGCCGCAGGACGATGCCGCCTACAACGACATCATCGCCAAGCTCAAGGCCAACGAGATCGTGGCCGGCAAGTTCCTGTCCGACGACGGCGAGCTGGCGCTCGCCGTCGTGGCCCTGGACCGGCAGGCGGTGGCCGAGCAGGGCGCCAAGCAGGTGATCGCCAGCATCAACGAGACGCTCGCCAAGGAGCTGCAGCCGGTCGGCCTCAAGTCGCACCTGACCGGCGCCCCGGTGATGCAGCTCGAGATCCGCAACGCGGTGGAGCGCGACCAGATCGTCTACAACGGCCTCGGCCTGCTGTTCGGCGCCACCATCGCGGTGATCTTCTTTCGACGCGTCTCGCTGATGCTGCTGGCCGCGCTGCCGCCGGTGCTGGCGGTGCTGTGGTCGCTGGGGCTGCTCGGCTGGCTCGACTTCAAGCTCAACCTGTTCCTCAACGTCATGACGCCGCTGGTGATGGTGATGGGCTTCGCCGACAGCATGCAGATGGTGTCGGCCATCCGCATCCGCCTGCGCGAGGGCGACACCAAGGCCCAGGCCGTCCGCTTCGCCGTGCGCGTGGTCGGGCCGGCCTGCGTGCTGGCGCACGGAGTGGCGCTGCTGTCGTTCACGGCGCTCCTCATGTCGCAATCGGCCCTGATCCGCACCTTCGGCATCGCGGGCGCGCTGGCGGTGTGCATCTCGTTCGTGGCCGTGATCCTGGTGCTGCCCCTGCTGGGGCTTTTCCTCATCCGCAACGAGCACAAGCTCGCCCGCGACCGCTCCCCGGCCGACCGGTTGATGGACGGCCTCGGCGCCCTGGTGGGGTGGATCGTGGACCGCGTGGTGCACTGGCCGGTCCTGACCACGGTGGTGGCGCTGGCGTCGTTCCTCTACTTCGGACACGCCTACCTGCAGCTGGAGCCGCGCTACCGCCTCGCCGACATGGTGCCGGACCGCGAGCAGGCGTTGGATGCCTCCAAGCAGATCGACAAGAAGCTCACCGGCGCCAACCCGGTGCACGTCATGATCGAGTGGAAGACGGGTGAATCGCTCTATGCGCCCGGCCCCATCGCCGTGATCGCCAAGGCGCACGCCATCCTGGAGAAGGAGGCCGGCCTCGGCAACGTGTGGTCGCTCGAAAGCCTGCGCCGCTGGCTCAAGGACGCCGGCGACGAGCGCATCGAGACGGTGCAGCGCTACGTCAAGGTGCTGCCCGAGCACCTCGTCCGGCGTTTCATCGCCAAGGAGGAGAACGCGGTGCTGGTGACGGGCCGCCTGCCCGACGTCGACTCCAGCCAGATCCTTCCCGTCGTGGAGAAGGTGGACCACGCGCTCGACGGCCTGCGCAAGGAGCACCCTGAGTTCACCATCTCCGTCACCGGGCTGCCCGCCATCGCCGCCCGCAACAGCGCCCGCATGATCTCTCAGCTCAACGAGGCCCTGCCCCTGTGCGTGGTCTTCGCCGCGGTGCTGTTGGGCATCGCCTTCCGCTCGGTCTTCGTGGGGCTGGTGAGCCTGCTGCCCGGCCTCTATCCGGTGGCCGTCTCGGGTGCCATCCTGCGCTGGACCGACGGCGGGCTGGAGTTCGCCTCCGTGGTGGCGCTGCTCGTTGTGTTCGGCCTCGCCATCGACTCGCTCATCCACTTCTTCAACCGCCTGCGCCTGGAGGAGCGTGTCGAGCCGCGCGCCGACATCGCCATCCGCAACGCGCGTGTGCTGGTGGGGCCGGCGATCATACTGACCACGCTGGTGCTGGCATTCGGGCTCGGCGTGACGGTGTTCTCGGATCTTCCGAGCCTGCGCATCTTCGGCTTCGTCTGCGGCACCACGCTGGTCGCCTCGCTGGTGGCCGACCTCGTCTTCCTCCCCGGCCTCATCATGCTCGTGCGCAAGGTCTGGCGGCACAAGACGGCATAGAAGGTGTCAGCCGATCACCGGCTGCGCCGACCCTCGAAGACGAAACGGAGGGCGCCGCAGCGTTCCCTCCCCCCTTGTGGGGGAGGGACAGGGTGGGGGGGAACCCCAGGCCTCGAATATCGGGGTGCCCCCGACCCTAGCCC
>DATMZP010000562.1:0-9995 GCA_035573595.1 Hyphomicrobiaceae bacterium | reverse complement strand
GACCTGGCTCACCAACCAGCTCACGCGCGTGCGCCATCCCGAGCCGGCGACACCCGCCGCGTCGCCCGCCGCCAGGCGCGAGAAGGCGCCGATGCCCGACCTGTGGGATGCACCCGCGGAGGGCGGTATCGACGACGGCTTCTTCGAGGACCGGATGATCGGCGAGACCGGCGACCTCGGCAGCCACACCTTCACGCGGGAGGAGATGGTGGCCTTCGCCCGCGCGTACGACCCGCAACCCTTCCACCTCGACGAGGCAGCGGCTAGGGACTCGCTGTTCGGTGGTCTGTGCGCGTCGGGCTGGCACACGGCGGCGCACCTGATCCGCGGCATCATCGTCACCCGGGTCCAGGCGAACGGAATCGCGCCGGCCGCGGTCATGGCCACGGAGGGGCGGCGCGCCGCCTACGGCCCGTCGCCGGGCTTCCGCGACCTCAGGTGGCTGAAGCCGGTCTACGTGGGCGACACCATCTCGTACCGGGGGCGGCTGATCGAGAAGATCGACCTGAGGACGCGCCCCAACCGCGGCCTGTTGGCCAGCGCCATGCAGGGCCGCAACCAGCGGGGCGAGATCGTGTTCTCCGTCACGTCCCTGGTCCTGGCCGACCGCCGCGAGCCGCTCCGCGGCTGACGCCGAACGAGCGGCGTAGGGTGCAATGCTGCGGAGCGGCATTGCACCGATGCACCCTCTCCGTGGGATTTGGAGGGCTGCGGCGAGGTCGGCTCGGTGCAATACGCGCTAACGCGCTATTGCACCCTACGCTTCCAGCCTTCACTCCCCTGGGCCGGCGAGGGGCAGGGCGCCGTTGGCGGCCGCGACGCGGCGCGCCTTGGCCGGCCTGCGGACGCCGTTGACGGCGGTCGCGGCAATGGCGGCGCTGGACAGCAGACGGTCGAAGTAGAGGATGGTGTCGAGCAGCCCCTCGCGCAAGGCGACGCCGGGCTGCCAGCCGAGGCGATCCTTCGCCAGCGCGATGTCGGGCCGGCGCTGCCTGGGATCGTCCTGCGGCAGCGGCAGGTAGGCGAGCTTCGACTTGGAGCCCGTCAGCTCCAGCACCAGCTCGGCCAGCTCCCTAATGGTGAACTCGCCGGGGTTGCCGAGGTTGACCGGGCCGATCAGCTCCGCCGGGCTCTCCATCAGCCGCACGAAGCCCTCGATCAGGTCGTCCACGTAGCAGAACGAGCGGGTCTGGGCGCCGTCGCCGTAGATCGTGATCGGCTGACCTTTGAGCGCGTGGACGATGAAGTTCGAGACCACGCGGCCGTCGTCGGGGGCCATGCGCGGCCCGTAGGTGTTGAAGATGCGGGCGACCTTGACCTCGATGCCGTGCTGGCGGTGGTAGTCGAAGAACAGGGTCTCGGCGCAGCGCTTGCCCTCGTCGTAGCAGGCACGCGGGCCGATCGGATTGACATTGCCCCAGTAGCCCTCCGGCTGGGGGTGCTGCGACGGATCGCCGTACACCTCCGAGGTGGAGGCCTGGAAGATGCGGCACTTGAGGCGCTTGGCCAGCCCCAGCATGTTGAGGGCGCCGAGCACGCTGGTCTTGGTGGTCTGGATCGGATCGTGGCCGTAGTGCACCGGCGAAGCCGGGCACGCCAGGTTGTAGACCTCGTCCACCTCCAGATAGAGCGGCAGCGTCACGTCGTGACGCATCAGCTCGAAGCGCGGGTGGCCGATCAGGTGCTCGACGTTCTGCTTCCGCCCGGTGAAGAAATTGTCCACGCAGATGACGTCGTGGCCGTCCTCCAGCAGCCGATCGCACAGGTGCGAGCCCAGGAACCCGGCTCCGCCGGTGACGAGAATCAGCTTGCGATCGATCATGATGCCCCCAGCGCAAAACGGCCCGGCAAAAAACGGATTGAGCGAGGCGGTGGGAGCTCAATCATGCGACCAACAGCCCCGGCAGCTCGCAACCCGCACCGCGGATTTGGAGACGCCCCCCAGCATCAGAATGCGGCCCGGTTCTGCGCCACCCAGTTGATGAGCTGCGCGACCCCGGTCTCTGCGTCGATCTCCGGTTTCCAGCCCAGCACCGTCTCGAGCCTGCGGATGTCGCTCACGTAGACGCGCTGATCGCCCGGTCGCCAGTCGTCCCAGCGCAGGGGAATGCGCCGCTTTAAGCGCTCCTCCAGCATCTGGATGAGATCGAGGAGGGAGAGGATCGAGTGCGGCCCGCCGCCGATGTTGAAGGCCTGGGCCGCCACCTTGTCGGGTGACCGGATAGCCGCCTCGTAGGCGCGCACCAGGTCCTCCACGTGCAGCACGTCGCGCACCTGCCGGCCGTCGCCGAAGATGGTGATGTCGCGGCCGAGCAGCGCGGCGATCGCGAACCACGCCACCCAGCCCTGGTCCTCGACGCCGAACTGGCGCGGCCCGTAGATGCAGGACTGGCGGAAGGAGGTGGCTGGGATCTGGTAGATGCGGGCGAAATCCAGCGCGTACTGGTCGGCGGCGCCCTTCGAGCAGCCGTAGGGCGACAGGAAGTCGAGCGGCTCGCCCTCGCCGATGCCGAACGGCCGGTTGGTGTAGGCGTAGCGGCCGTCGTGCAGGTCGTACTCGGCGCTCGCGATCTTGCCGTAGACCTTGTTGGTCGAGGCGTTGATGAAGACGGCCTCGGGGCAGAAGCGCCGGACGGCGTCGAGCACATGGAAGGTGCCCATCGCGTTGATCGCGAAATCGGTGCCGGGGTCGGTGACGGAGGTGGTGACGGCCACCTGCGCCGCCAGATGCAGCACCGCGTCATACCTCTGCTCCGAAAGGACGCGGTCAACGTTCTCGCGGTCGCGGATGTCGACCCGCTCGAAGTCGAAGCTGGTATTGTCGCGCAGCCACTCGAGGTTCTTCTCGGTGCCCTGCCGCGACAGGTTATCGAGCACCGTGACGCCCCAGTTGCGGACGCGGAAGAAGCGCGCGGCGTTGCAGCCGACGAATCCGGCGCCGCCGGTGATCAGTATCCGTTTCGTCGACATTGACTCATCGTCTCACGGCTGCTCGATCACTGCTGCTGCCATCGTGGAAAGGATGTTGGAGGGGCCATGAACCGGTGATGAACGTATGGTTAAGGCCGTCCCCGTCGCCGAGCGTGCAGACGTGCTCGTCGTTTTTGCCGCGGACCGGCGATCTCGAATCGAGTGAGTATTGCGCCCCCCTCCCCTGCCGGTCGCGTGGGCTGCGCTCCACGCAGGCAATACACGGATTGATAGCATCCGGGGGGGGCGCCTTGGCAAGGCGTCGGCCCGCTCCGTGCGGCTCTGACCTGCTTCCGGCGTGGCCGTGCAGACACGCAAGGCGCTGCCTCCGACTGTTCATGGAGCATTCAGCGGTGACCGACGATGCCTGCTCATCGCATGGACAGCCTCTGCCGCCTGTGGCAGGGAGCGCCGGCACCCCTTTTCCGCGCTCTTTCTCGCGGGCCGGGGACATCGCTATCACCCCGCAGGGGAGGGGAGCTGGGCATGAGGGTCTTGGTCACCGGCGGAGCGGGGTTCATCGGCACGCACCTCTGCCGCCGGCTGCTCGCGGACGGGCACGCCGTCTCGGTCGTGGACAACGAGTTCAACGGCAACCGGGACAACCTGCCGGCGGAGGTGCAGTTCACGCTGGGCGACGTGGCCAGGCCCGAGGAGATGGAGCCCGCGTTTGCCGGTGGATTTGACGCCGTCTGCCACATTGCCGGGCAGGTCTCGATCATCCGCTCCTTCACCAACCCGGTGCTCGACCTGCGGACCAACGTCGAGGGCACGCTCAACGTGCTGCAGCTGTGCCTCAAGTACAAAGTGCCGCGGCTGATCTATGCCAGCTCGATGACGATCTACGGGAACGGCGGGATGGTGCCGACGCCCGAGACCGATCGGTGCTGGCCCGACTCGTACTACGGGATCACCAAGCTTGCCGGCGAGCGTTTCGTGCACGCGACGGCGGAGCGGCCGGATATCGGCTTCGACTTCAAGGTTACCTCGCTCCGCATGTACAGCGTCTACGGCCCCGGCCAGGCGCTGGACAATCCCTACCAGGGGGTGCTCGGCATCTTCCTCGGCAACATCATGCGCGGGGAGCCGATCACGATCTTCGGCGACGGCGAGCAGACGCGCGACTTCGTCTATATCGGCGATATCGTCGAGGGCTGGGTGCGGGCGCTGAGCTCTCCGGCCACCGCCGGCCAGGCGATCAATCTCGGCAGCGGGCGCTCGCTGACTATCAACCAGCTTGCCGAGGCCGCCATCCGCGCCTGCGGCGGCGACGGCAGGATCATCCGCGCGCCGGCCCGGCCCGGCGAGCAGCGCTCGGTGCAGGCCGACGTGAGCAAGGCCAGGGCTCTCATGGGTTGGGAGCCACGCACGCCGTTCGAGACGGGTCTTAAAGAGACACTGCGTTGGGCGAAGCAGGAGGTCGCCGCCACCCCGGCGGCGCGAGGCTGGCGGAGCGCCGCGCGATGAGAATTCTGCTGGTCACCTATGTGGACCCGTGGGTGCGGAGCGTCGCGACGGTCCACAAGTGGGTGGCCGCCGGCCGGGCGCTCGGGCACGATGTCGCGGTCTATGGCGACCCCAACCCCGAGCTGCCGGGTATCAAGTTCACCACCGATCTCGCGGGCGTGGACCTTGCCCTGCTCGTCGTCCAGGTCGTATCGGATTTCCCGGAGATGCCGCGGCTGGTGCGGGTGCTCGACGGCATCCCGCGCGAGCGGCGCGTGGTGGTGGATCTGTGGGGCCACTTCAACGACACCATCCGCCTGGAGCACGATTTCAACCACCTGGAGAAGCTCGACGGCCACCTGGGCTGGGAGTGGGAGGAGGCCATCGCCGCCGTCTCCGACACCATCCTGCAGCCGACGCTGGCGCCGCAGCGGCCGGGCGTGGGCTCGTTCCTGTTCCATGGCTACGACCCGGGCGCGGTCACCAAGCCCTACGAGACGGCGGCAGACGCCGCGGCCGCCTGGCGCGACCCCCGGAGGCCCTACGGCGTCATGTACGTGGGCAACAACTGGCAGCGCTGGGCGCAGGTTCGCCGGTTCATGGAGCAGTACGGGCCCGCGCGAAGCGAGATCGGCAAGACCTGTCTCGTCGGCTGGGACTGGGGCGCGCGCCCCGAATGGGCCGTGAAGCAGGGCATCGCCGGCATCGATACGGACCCGGCCCTGCTCGCGGAGCTGGGCGTGGAGGTGCGTCCCGCCGTCCGCTTCGACGAGGTGAAGGCCCTCCTCGGGGAGGCCCGCTTCGCTCCGGTCTTCCACCGCCCGTTGTTCCGGCACATGGGCTACGTGACGATCCGCACCTTCGAGACCTTCGAGGCCGACGCGCTGCCCGTGCTCATGCTGCCGCGCGATTTCGTGTCGGCGATCTACGGGCCGGCGGCGCTCGCCCTGGTGCCGGGTGACGACGTGGCGGCGCACATGAAGGATGCCCTGCGCCGGCCGGAGCCCTACTGGCAGGCGGTGCTCCAGACCCGCGCCCACCTCGCGCGCCACCATTCGTTCGCGCGGCGGTTCGAGGAGATCGCGGCGCTGGTCAAGGACCGGGGGCGCGGCGGGCGATGAACATCCTGTTCGCCATCGAGTACCGCGGCAATGCGGGCAACACCCACGCCATCTCCAACTACATCAAGGTCGGTGCGGAGCTCGGCCACAACATAGCTTTCTACGGCCCGTCTCAGCCCCAGGTCGTCGACGGCTGGTATCTGCCGCCGGAGATGCAGACCGCGCGCTTCTCCACCGACCTCAAGGCCTTCGACCGCATCATCTATTTGTTCGAGTCGAAGCTGCACCACCTAAAGCGGCTCAACGAGGTGGGCATGCTCGGCACCTTCCCGCGCGCGCGGCGCTGCATCCTGGATGCCGATGGCCGCTTCAACCCGTACATCGTGGTGGACGGCTATGACCGCAGCCATCGCGACGAGGCCGAGCTCGCCGAGTGGGTGGACTACTACGAGGCACTGGCCGACCGCGTCATCAAGCCCACCATCGCGCCCGCCGACGACCCGAGGGTGACGGCCATCCCCTTCTTCGGTTTCAACCCCGACGAGGTGCTCGATCCGGCCAAGGCCCCGCCCAAGAAGTACGACATCCTGCACGTCGGCCATAACTGGTACCGCTGGAAGGACGTGTCCGGCGAGCTCCTGCCGGCCTTCGAGCAGATCCGCGACCAGGTCGGCGAGATCGCCTTCCTCGGGCTCTGGTGGGACGGCGTGCCGGACTGGGCACACGCCATGGGGCTGGAGCCCGCCTACCGCGTCGACACCGAGGCGTTCCGCCGGCTGCGCATCCGCGTCGAGCCGCCCGTGCCCTACACCGACGTGATCTGGGCGATGAGCCAGGCCCGCATCAACATCTTCACCCAGCGCCCGTTCCTAGCGCACGTGCAGCACCTGACGCTGCGCTACTTCGAGGAGTTCTGTGCCGACACCATCCCGCTCCTGATGCTCAAGGACGACCTGGCGGAGGCGGTCTACGGCCCGGCCGGGCGCGAGCTGACCCTTCCGGGGCGGGCGGCGGAGAAGATCCTGGATGCGCTGAAACGGCCCGACCACTACCGGCAGGTCGTGGAGGACGCGCGCCGCTACATGCTGACGCACCACTCCTTCCGCCACCGCGTCGAGGAGCTGGTGACGGCGCTGTCGGACTGATTGAACGGGGTCAGACCCCTCGCCTCCGCCGTAGAGGTTCAGCACCAGCGCTGAGGCGAGGGGTCTGACCCCGAGGACAACAGGCATGAAACTCGTCTTCGTCTACTACGCCTACGAGAACCAGGGCAGCTCGCTCGACCTCCAGGGGTATGCGCGCGCCGCCAGGTAGATGGGGCACGAGGTCGTCCTCTACGGCGTGCCCAACCCCAAGATCCCCCTCAATTACTCCATCGATCTCTCCGGCGCCGACGCCGTGGTGTTCGTGTTCGAGTGGACGACGGATCTGCTCTACGGCGACCGTTTGGACTGGTTGCGCCTCGTTTCCTCGGTGCCGAGGAGCCGGCGCGTGGTGATTGACTGCGACGGCCGCTACAACGACCTCATCAACGTGCACGGCGATTTCAACCACCGCACCGAGGCCGAGAGCACCGCCTACATGGGTTTCTGCGACGCGGTGGCGGACAAGATCTACCAGCCGAGCCCCACGCCCCTGCGCCCTAACGTCGGCACGTTCCTGTTCCACATCTACGATCCGGCCTGGGAGGCACCTCTGGATTTCTCGGCCAAGGATTTCAGCATCGTCTACGTCGGCCATTCCAAGTTCCGCTGGCACGGCATGGCGCAGGTGCTGCGGGCGGTGGAGCCGGTGCGGAGCAAGGTGGGCCGGATCGGCCTGTTCGGCTACGGCTGGGACCGGCAGCCGGACTGGGCCCAGTCCATGCAGATGGAGGACGTTTACCAGGTCGATTACGACTACATGAAACGGTTGCAGGTGGAAGCCCATCCTCCTATTCCCTTCGCCCAGGTCATCTCCACCATGAGCCGGGGCAGCATCAATCCGGTGGTCTACCGCCCGCTTTTCGAGCACCTGGGCTTCGTGACCTGCCGCACCTTCGAGAACATTGCGGCGGGCACCATCCCGCTGTTCCTGCTCAATAGCGGCTATGTCCGCAGCGCGTTCGGTGACGAGGCGGCCGACAGCCTGGTGCTGGCGGGCGATGCGCCGCAGGACAAGATCGCCGATGTCCTTCTCCGTCCCGGCCATTACGCAAAGATCGTGGCGGGCATCCGCGCCGACTTCCGTCGGCGCCACACCCCCGAGGCGCGCCTGCGCCGGCTGATCGAGATTGTCCAAGAATGAGCCGTTGGCGGGGGAACAGCGAGCCGATACCGACAGGGGGGACTGCGCCTGCCTCCGCGCGCGCGGGGACGCAGCGCATGCGCCTGCGCTACGGCTTCAACGAGGTGGACGGCTGGTGGGACATCGGCCTCGGCCCCCACCGCGAGCGCCTGCGCCACCACCACCGCCTGATGGGCACCGAGGTCGTCCGCGTTTTCGCGTTCGACAAGTCCGTGCCCGACCCGGTGTCGCAGTGGGACCTGTTCACGGCCTACGTCCAGGCGGTCCTCGACATGGGCGCGGTGCCCATGATCACCTTCGCCAAATACCACCCGCCCCACGACGAGGCCCGCAACCTGCGCACCTACCTGGCGCGCTGCGCCGAGGTCGTATGGGGCTGCCTGGAGCAGTGGGGCGGGGACAAGGTGCGCGACTGGTACTGGTGCGTCTGGAACGAGCCCAACAACTACCACGTCGGCGGCGCCCTGAGCTTCCCGCAGTACAAGCGCATCTACGAGGAGGTGGCCCATATCGTGCTCCGCCTGCTGGAGCCCTGCCTCGGCGGGCGGCGGGCGCGCATCGGTGGGCCGGCGCTGTGCGGGTTCCAGACCTACTGGCTCGACTGGGTGTCCGGGCTCGTCAACGACGTGGACCCGTCGCTGGTCAGCTTCATCTCCTGGCACCACTATGGCGACTGGCGCCCCGCCGTGCCCAGCGCCAGCGTGGGGTTCGACCTCAAGGGCGAGCCCGAGGCGCCGCAGGGGCCGGCCTACCACGCCCTGCTGATGGCCCAGGCGCCCCAATACGAGACGCGCGCCCGGGCCGTGGCCCGCATCATCGGCGGGCGCGACATCGAGAACGTGTGCGGCGAGCTGAACACCGTGGTCCACCACAACCACGCCTTCGTCGACGGGCTCAACCAGAACGCGTTCGGGGCGGCCTACTACGCCTCCGCCCTCATCCATCTCATGCGCGGCGGCGCCGACCTGGAGATGCGCTGGACCGCCACCGCCCACAACGACGCCTATGGCGTCATGACCCGCGAGGGGGAGCCGACGGCGGCGTGCCTCGCCAAGGAGCTGTTCGCCCAGCACGTCCGGCACGGCGATTGGGTGGGCTTCCCCGACCGGCGCCCCGACAACCCGGACCTCGACGCCGTGGTGTCCTGGAGCGACGAGGGCCGCCTCAACGGCGTGTTCGTCAACACCGGGGCGCGGCCGCAGGTCGTGGCCGCCGCAGACTGGGACCAGGAGCTGAAGGATTGCCGAGAGGTGCTGCGGCTCGACGCCGGCACCGGCAGCCGGATCGTGCGTGGGCCGTTCGACGGCACGGTGCGCCTCGACGGCTACGGCATCGCCGTCGTCTCGTCGGCGCCGAGCGAGGCGATTGCGTCGACCCGGGTAGGTCTGGGGGTGGGTCCGGGTCCTTGAGCGGAATCGCTGGGCGGGTCCTCGTGGCTGAAAATCGCCGCCACGCCATCCCCGTTCACGCGCGATACATCGAGGCCGGTGCTATCCTCGCCGGCGATGGCTGCCGTCGTCTGCGACTGGCGCGGATGCCGGGGCCGCCCGCCGCGGTCGGTTCCGGTCCGGCGTGAGGCGGTCCGGCCGGCGTCCAGGCCCGGGACCCATGGGGGTGGCGTGTGGAACATGTTTTCGGCTGGATCGGGCAGATCTTTCAGACCCTGCTCAGGTTCTTCCCCTGGCTGGTGATCGTGCCGGCCACCAGCGCCGGGGTGGCGTTCGTGCGCGGCCGCCGCATCAAGGCATGGCAGCCGGGGCTGCACTGGTACTGGCCGCTGGTGACGACCTACAAGATCATGATGACGGTGCGACAGACCCAGCGCATCCAGTCCAAGGTGATCATGACCAAGGATCTCAAGACCGTTACCGTCGGTGCGCTCGTCACCTACGTCGTCGACGACATCGTCTCTGCCCTCGTCAAGATCGCCGACCTGCCCTCCGACATCATCGAGCGCTCGCAGGGGGCCATCCTGGCCGAGGTCGGGGAGCGGACGCTGGAGGAGATCCAGCGCGACCGTGTCGCCTTCAGCCTGGCCCTGACCGCCCGGGTGGGCGAGGCGCTGAACGGCTATGGCGTGCAGATCCTGCAGGCCCAGCTGTCGGAGTTCGCGCCCTGCCGGGCCATCGCGATCAACGGCCACGCGGCGATCGGGAACTACTCGCTCTGGACCGGGTTCTGACGGCTGCACCCACCTACGTGCCCTCCAGCGGTATGCCCCGCAGGAAGGCG
>DATMZP010000561.1:0-4063 GCA_035573595.1 Hyphomicrobiaceae bacterium | reverse complement strand
GCCCAAGACCGGCAGCGGCAAGATCGACCGCCAGGCCCTGCTGACGCGGCCTGCGTAGGCCCGCCTTGCTCCGCCGCATCGAAGCGCCTATTGGGGCGTTGTGGAGCAAACCTCGCATACGGACCTGAAACGGCTCGTGCTCGCCGAGGCGCAGGCAGCCGGGTTCGCGGCGGCACGCGTCGCTGCGCCTGCGGCCATCGGCCCCGACGCCGCGGCGCGGCTGGCCCGGTTCCTGTGCGAGGGGCGGCACGGCGACATGGCGTGGATGGCCGCCACGGCAGAGCGGCGGGGGCATCCGCTGGCGCTGTGGCCGCAGGCCCGGTCCATCGTCATGCTGGCCATGAGCTACGCGCCGGAGGACGACCCGCTGGCGGTGCTGGCGGAGCGCTCCCGCGGGGCCGTCTCCTGCTATGCCCAGTCCCGCGACTACCACGACGTCGTCAAGGCGGGTCTCAGGCGGGTGGCGGCGGCGCTGGCGCGGGCGAGCGGGGCAGACGTGAAGGTGTTCGTCGACACCGCGCCGCTGATGGAGAAGCCGCTGGCTGAGGCGGCGGGGCTCGGCTGGCAGGGCAAGCACACCAACCTGGTTTCGCGCGAGCACGGCTCGTGGCTGTTCCTCGGCGCCATCCTGACCACGGCGGAGATCGAGCCCGATGCAGCGGAGGCCGACCACTGCGGCAGCTGCCGGCGCTGCCTCGACGTATGCCCCACGGCAGCGTTTCCCGCGCCCTATCAGCTCGATCCGCGCCGGTGCATCTCCTACCTCACCATCGAGCACAAGGGCCACATCGCGCGCGAGTTCCGCCAGCCCATGGGCAACCGCGTGTTCGGCTGCGACGACTGCCTCGCCGTGTGCCCGTGGAATAAGTTCGCCGCCGCCGCTCGCGAGACCAGGCTGCAGGTGCGCGAGGCGGCCAGATCGCCGCCGCTGGCCGAGCTGCTGGCGCTCGACGATGCCGCCTTCCGCGCCCGCTTCGCCGGCACGCCGGTCAAACGCACGGGCCGCGACCGCGTCGTGCGCAATGCGCTGATCGCCTCCGGCAACTCCGGCGATGCGGGCCTTCTGGCCCCGGTCCGGCAACTGCTCGGCGATGCATCGCCGCTGGTGCGGGCGATGGCGGTATGGGCGCTGCGGCAGCTGGCGCAGCCGGAGGGTTGGGCGGCGGCCAGGAATCACTACATCTTGCGGGAGACGGATGCGGTGGTGCGGGCGGAGTGGGGCGTGGAGGAGGCTCCCTGATGCGGCTCTTCTGCTTCGGATACGGCTATTCGGCCGAGGCGCTCGCACGCAGGCTCAGCCCGCGGCTCGCCGAGCTGGCCGGCACGCGCACCAACCCCGAGCCGCCCACCGAGGCGGGAGCCGTCCTGGCCGCCTATAAAGGCGACGGCCCCTCCCCCGCGGTAAAGAGCCTGCTGGCTGGCACTACCCACCTCCTCGTCAGCATCCCGCCCGACCTTGAAGGCGATGCGGTGCTGCGCGACTTCGCCGACGACCTCGCGGCCCTGCCGGGGCTCGAATGGGTCGGCTACCTCTCCACCGTCGGCGTGTACGGCGACGCCAAGGGCGCCTGGGTGGATGAGTCGAGCCCCGTGCGGCCATTCACCGAGCGCAGCCTGCGCCGCGCCGAGGCCGAGCGGGCCTGGCTGGATTTCGGCGCGAGCGCCGGCCGCCGGGTGGAGGTGTTCCGGCTGGCCGGCATCTACGGGCCGGGGCGCAGTGTGATCGACAACCTGAGGGCCGGCACGGCGCGCCGCATCGTCAAGCCGGGCCAGGTCTTCAACCGCATCCATGTGGACGACATCGGCCGCGTGTTGGCGGCGGCCATCGACAAGGACACGGGGCATCGGGTCTACAACGTCAGCGACGACGAGCCGGCGCCGCCCGAGGACGTGGTGGCCTACGCCGCCGAGCTGCTGGGACTGCCCGTTCCCAAGTCGCTGCCGTTCGAGGCGGCGGGTCTCTCCGGCGTGGCCGCGAGCTTCTGGAGCGAGTGCAAGCGCGTGAGGAACGATCGCATCCGGCGCGATCTCGGCGTCGAGCTGCTCTACCCGACCTATCGTGAGGGGCTGCGCGCCCTAGCTGTGCAGTGAAAAGGCGAATGGCGAGTGGTCAGTGGCGAATGGCGGTCACCACTCGCGATTGGCCATTCGCCATTCGCCTTTTCACTACTGGAGAGGCCTGCCTCAGACATTAAAAGGGCCTTCGGCCCGTAGGGACTAGACCGAAGGCCTTGGAGTCGATTGGATTGGGCCCAGTCCTCTGCGAAGAAGCACTAAGCCCTTTTGTTGTCAGAGCCCTGCGGCTCCGTACCACAAGCATACGATGATTCGTTGTTTTTGGGTTGGCCATGGCACCGGTGGCATGACACTTGGCGGGGCATGGCATGGCACCTGGGCGCGGCCCGCGGGCCTCCCATGCTTGTTGCCACCACAGGCGTTGTGGCAGTCTTTCGCCAGAGCCAGGGCCGCGATCAACGAGCCCGGCGCGAGGAATGCCAAGGAGCACCATGCGAGCCACGCCCGACCTCCGCAACGCCGACACCGAGGACGAGGCGCCCCTGCTGGCGGCCATCGACCGCTGGTGCGAAAAGGAGGTGAAGCCGATCGCCAAGGACTACGACCACGCCGACCGCTACCCGACGGAGACCGTCGAGCAGATGAAGGAGCTGGGGCTGTTCGGCGCCACCATCTCCCCCGAGTACGGCGGCCTGGGCCTGCCCGCCTCCACCTACGCCAAGATCGTCATGCGCATCTCGCGCGACTGGATGGCCATCACCGGCATCTTCAACTCGCACCTGATGCTGGCCCTCGCCATCGAGAAGTTCGGCACCAGGGCCCAGAAGGAGGCGTGGCTGCCGAGGCTCGCCAGCGGCGAGGTGCGCGGCGGTCTCGCCCTCACCGAGCCCGACGCCGGCACCGACCTGCAGGCGATCCGCACCACCGCCAGGCGCCAGAGTGACGGCAGCTACGTCCTCGACGGCACCAAGACCTGGATCTCGAACGGCATCGAGGGCAGCTGCTTCGCCCTGCTGGTGAAGACCGATCCCGAGGCCCAGCCGCGCTACAAGGGCATGAGCCTGTTCATCGCCCCGAAAGGGCCGGGCTTCACGGTGGGGCGCAAGCTGGAGAAGCTCGGCTACAAGTCCATCGACTCCGGGGAATTGGTGTTCGAGGAGTACCGTCTCTCGGCCGATCACCTGATCGGCGGCGTCGAGGGCCAGGGTTTCATCCAGGCCACCGGCGGCCTGGAGCTCGGCCGTATCAACGTGGCCGCGCGCGGCGTCGGCGTGGCCGAGGGCGCCCTGCAACTCGCCACTGAATATGCCCAGATCCGCAAGACCTTCGGCAAGCCCATCTGCGAGCACCAGGCGATCCAGCTCAAGCTGGGCGAGATGGCGACGAGAGCGCGCGCCGCCCGGCTCCTCACGCTCGACGCGGCCGCCACCTTCGACCGCGGCGAGCGCTGCGATATGGAGGCCGGCATGGCCAAGTATTTCTCCTCCGAGGCGGCGCTGGAGAACTCGATCGAGTCGCTCAGGATCCACGGCGGCTACGGCTACTCCAAGGAGTTCGATGTGGAGCGGCTCTATCGCGACGCGCCCCTCATGTGCATCGGCGAGGGCACTAACGAGATGCAGCGCCTCATCATCGCCAGGCAATGGATCAAGCGGAACCCTCATCGATGAAGCCGCTGGAAGGCACCCGTATCGTCACCGTCGAGCAGTTCGGCGCCGGCCCCTACGGCTCCATGTTCCTGGCCGATCTCGGCGCCGAGGTGGTCAAGGTCGAGAACACCGAGACGGGCGGCGATACCGCCCGCCACATCGGCCCAGCCTTCCTGGGGCAGGCTGACAGCGAATATTTCCAGACCTTCAACGCCGGCAAGAAGAGCGTCACCCTCGACCTGAAGAGCGAGGAGGGGCGCGCCGCGCTGCGCCGCCTGGCGGCCGGGGCCCATGCGGTCATGAACAACCTGCGCGGCGACCAGCCGGAGAAGCTGGGGCTCGACTACCAGAGCCTGGCCACCGTGGACCCGGCCATTGTCTGCCTGCACATCTCGGCT
>DATMZP010000560.1:0-5241 GCA_035573595.1 Hyphomicrobiaceae bacterium | reverse complement strand
CTCGACTCGCGTCACACCCACAACGAGCCCCCGCCATGACCACCGCCTCGATCCCCGCCTGCGCGCCGCCGCGGCCCGCGTCCCGGCCGAGAATCCTGCCGCCGGCCGGCGCCTGCTGCACCCACGCCCACGTGTTCGGCCCCGCGGCGCAGTTTCCCTATGCGGCCGACCGCAGCTACACGCCGCCGGATGCGCCGCGCGAGATGTACCTGTCGATGCTCGACACCCTGGGCCTGGGCCGCGGCGTGCTCGTGCAGGGCAGCGCCCACGGCCGCGACAATGCGGCGATGCTGGACGCGCTGGAGCGTCACGCCGACCGGCTGCGCGGCGTGGCGGTGGCCGACGCGGATGTGGCACCGGATGAGCTGCGGCGCTGGGCGCGGCTCGGCGTGCGGGGCCTGCGCTTCAACCACTTCTTCAGCGGCGGAGCGCTGCATTATCGCGGCGGCGTGCCGCTGAAGGCGGCCCGCACGCTGGCGCCGGTCATGGCGGAGCTGGGCTGGCACCTGCAACTGTGGATCGATGTGAAGGACCTGCCCGACACGCTGCCGACCCTGCGTTCGCTGGGACTTCCGGTGGTGATCGATCACATGGGGCGCACGGACGCGAGCGCCGGCACCGCAACGCAAGGCTTCCAGTGCCTCCTGCGCTGGGTCGGCGAGGGCGGATGCTGGGTGAAGCTCTCCGGCGCCCACCGCCTCAGCCGCAGATGGCCCGGCTACCCCGACGCGCGCCCGTTCCACGAGGCGCTGGTGCACGCCAACCCGGAGCGGCTCGTGTGGGGCACCGATTGGCCGCACCCGCGCATGGAGGCCGCGGAGATGCCCGATGCCGGGCACCTGCTCGACACCTTCCACGCCTGGACGCCGGATCAGACAACGCGCACGCGCATCCTGGTGACCAACCCGGCGCGGCTCTACGGCTTCCCGCCCTGAAGCGCCCGTCGGGACGGCCGGCGCTCCTCCAGAACCCCCAGCACGGCGGTGGCCGCCATGAAGACCACCGCCGCGCCGAAGATCGCGCGCGGCGCCCCCTGGTCCATGAGCCAGCCGAACAGCAAGGGCCCGACCACACCGCCGATGTTGAAGCCGGTGGAGACGATGCCGAACACGCGGCCTGCGGCACCCGGCGGCGCCGCCCTCCGCACCAGCATGTCGCGCGAGGGCTGGATCACCCCGAACAGGAAGCCCGAGAGAGCCATGGCGGCGATCAGCACGGCAGCCGGCAACGAGGCCACGGCAATGGCGAGCGCGTTCAGCGCGGAGAGCGCGAAGCCGGCCGCGGCCAGATCGCCGTGACGCGACGTGCGGTCAGCCAGCGGCCCGCCGGCGAGCACTCCGACGGCGGCGGCGATGAGATAGGCGGTGAGGGCGGCGGTGGCCGCTCCCTCCGAGAGGCCGTGCCCCGCGATCAGCGCCGCGATGGCGAAGGTCGACATGGCGTTGCCCGACAGGGCGAGCAGGGTGAAGAACAGGGCCAGCGACAGCACCGTGGGCGTGAGGATATCGCCGATGCGCTCCTTGCCGGCGGGGGCGGAGCGGGCCTGCCGCGCGCCGGGTGCGGCTGGGATCAGCGGCATGACGGCCGCCACCACCCAGGCGAAGGCGCCAGCGACGAGCAGCGACGCGTCAAGGCCTGCGACCGCGGCAACTCCCAGCAGCAGCGGCGGCGCGATGGCACCGCCGGCGAAGCCCGCGAAGGTGTGCACCGCGAACGCCCGCCCGATGCGGCTCTCCGCTACGCTTTCCGCCAGAATGGCGTAGTCCGCCGGGTGGTAGACACAGTTGGCGAGGCCGGCCAGCAGCGCGGCGGCGATCAACCAGGCATAAGACTGGGTGAAGGCGATCGAGGCGAAGGCGAAGCCGGCGAGCAGCAGACCGGCGAGCAGCACCTTCCTGCCGCCGATCCGGTCCACGAGAAAGCCCATCGGCGCTTGCGTAAGCCCGGAGACGACACTGAAGGTCGTCACCGCCAGGCCCAGCTCGAAGTAGCCGACACCCAGCCGTTCCTTGAGCAGGTGCAGCAGCACCGGCAGCGCCATGATGTGCAAGTGGCTGACGAGATGCGCGCCGGAGACGACCGCGAGCGTCGGCAGTTCGTCTGCGGCCGTCGATGGCGCCTCGGTCCGTTCGAGCGTGTCGGTGGCCATGCCCTTGCTGTCGATAGTGGCTGTCTGCCCAATTCATTAGCACCCGCCGGCCACGCAAGGTATGCCGATACCGGAGGGCTGGCCACCGCGCGAACCATCCGGCGATCCATCACTCGGCAATCGGAACGGGCCGGTCCACGGCGATCTCGTCGATGCCGACGCGGCACCTGAGAGCGATGGTCTCGACCCCGGCCGCGCGGGCCTTGTCGAAGGCGGCGCCGTAGCCGGGGTCTATGTCGCGCGCCAGGGCGAGGCGCGTGGCCTCGGCGCGCTGGATCAGGAACACCATGACGGCGCGGTGCCCCTGGCGCACCATGTCACTCATCTCGGCGAGGTGCTTCACGCCGCGCGCCGTCACCGAATCGGGGAACTCGGCAAGCCCGTGACGGCGCGAGAGGTGCACGTTCTTGATCTCGACGTAGCAGAGCCCCCTCTGGGCGTCCTCCAGCAGCAGGTCGATGCGGCTGTTGCGCCCGTACTTCACCTCGCGCCGCAGTGTCGGATAGCCGGCGAGCGCCTTGATGCGCCGGGCCGCCACGGCCTCGGCCACCAGCTTGTTGGGATGGCCCGTGTTGATGCCGACGAGCGCCGGCCCCGCGCCCAGGTCTGCCTCCACCAGCTCCCAGGTGAAGGGATATTTCCGCGTCGGGCTGTCGCTCTGCGACAGCCACACGACGGAGCCCGGCGCGTTGAGCCCCAGCATCGAGCCGGTGTTGGGGCAGGTGGCCGTGACGAGCCGCCCGTCATCGAGGCGGACGTCGGCCAGGAAGCGCTTGTAGCGCCGGATCAAGGTGCCGCGCAGGAGGGTCGGGAGGCGCATGACGCGCGAACCTAGGGCCCCTGGCGTTCCGGACGCAACGGGCTATGCTGCGTCATCGACAGCACAGACTGACAAGTTTCAGGCCGGCTACACGATGCTGCCGCCGATGACATGGGCGGCCGACCGGCGAGGGAGTAGCGATGAGCAATGACGGCCAGCCTCGGGGCGACGAGATCGTCACCGCCGCGCTGCTCGTGATCGGCGACGAGATCCTGTCCGGGCGCACCAAGGACAAGAACATCGGTCACGTCGCCGACCACCTCACCGTCATCGGCATCCAGCTGAAGGAAGTGCGCATCGTTCCCGACGAGGAGGCCGAGATCGTCGCCGCCGTGAACGCCCTGCGCGCCCGCTACACCTACCTCTTCACCACCGGCGGCATCGGCCCGACCCACGACGACATCACCGCCGACTCGGTGGCCAAGGCGTTCGGCGTCGGCATCGACATCGACGAGCGGGCGCTCAAGCCCATGCTGGCCTACTTCGAGAAGCGCGGCGTGGAGGTGACGCCGGCGCGGCTCAGGATGGCGCGTATCCCGTTCGGCGCCGAGCTGGTGGAGAACAGCGTCTCGATCGCGCCGGGCTTCATGCTGGGCAACGTGATCGTGATGGCGGGTATCCCGGCGGTGATGCAGGTGATGCTGGATGCCGCCACCAGGTTCCTCAAGACCGGCAAGAAGATGCTCTCCGCCGCCATCGACCTCGTCCGGCCCGAGGGCGAGATCGCCGCGCTGTTCGGCGAGCTGCAGCAGCGCTATCCGGACGTGCCCATGGGCAGCTATCCCTTCTACCGCGACGGCAAGCCCGGCACCCAGCTGGTGCTGCGTTCGACCGACCCCGACCGCTTGGCGGCGGCGGAGAACGAGCTGAAGATGGCGCTGGCCGCCCGCGGCTGGCTGTGAGGGCGGCGATCCGAGGGGGGCGCAGACCACCGATTGGGACGTGACTGGTGCGCAGTACGCTCCGTCGGTCTAACCGGAAAAACGGCTCGAACATCGCTGCGCTGGCGGCAACATTGCTATCGCCGGCCCTTCCCTTGACCGCCCCCGCTCCCAGGTCCGATCCCATTCCCTTGACCGCCCCCGTTCCCAGGTCCGGCCCCTGGACCGCCTCCGCTCCCAGGTCCGGCTCCAGAGGCTGAGGCATCACCCTGCCCGGAACCAATTTGCGCATCGCTGCGCAGCTTCCGCAGTTTGTTGGCACAATCGTCACGCGGGTCCGGCGGCATCATCCGCCGGTGGGCGCACTGCGCTTCCAGCTTTGCCAGCAAAGAGGAAACGTCGTTGCCGAACGTCTCACCCTGCTTGCCCTGGGCCATTGCGAAACCGGCAAAACTGCTCGTGGAACCGAGCACCGCGACCGTGAGGAGTATCCTGATCATGTGCCCACCTCCATTACTTGACGCCTTGCTTAGAGCCACCCTAAACCTGACGAATTTGCGGCATTAAGGCCCAGCTACAACACTTTCGCGACTGCCGGACGGGGCATAGTGGCAAGCTGGACACATTCTCGAAAAGCACAAATGGTAAGTCTTACACGGAGCACAACCCTCCCGGCTCGTACCTGGCAAGGGAAGTTACGGCTCAGGGCGCGTGCGGGCCGGGGCCGGCCGCAGTTGAGGATGCAGCCTAAATTTCCACGCATATCTCCCGTGACCGACCGCGTGTCATGACACTATTATGACAGTTCGGTGTCAGTTCGATTACACGCGGAGTGGCCCATGCGATCGCTCTGGCAGGCGCGGTCGAATCCTCTGGCCTGGCGGTGGGCTTTCTTGACGCTTTCGAGCAACGTCAACGCTTTGGGCTCTGGCGGGCTTGCCCGTGGCAGCAGACGGCTGCGCCCGCTCGAAGGCCTCCGTGACGCGAGCACGCGTTGGGTCGTGACGCATGACTTCGCACAGTGGAAGGATGAGATTGCCTGGATGTCGCTCTATTTCATTGCGGCGGTGTGGGCGAGCCTCGCGCTGTGCCCTGTCTATTCGCTGGGGGACTACTCCCGCAGCATCGCGCTGAGCCTGCCGCAGCTACCGTGTCAGACCCTCCGGGTCGGACACGGTAGCTCCAACGCCCGTTTGTGGAACGGTGTCAGACCCCGGAGGGGCTGACACCGGCTCGACATCGTCTCAGTCGGCCTCGTTCGACAGCACGTCGCCGAACAGGTGCCAGGTCGCGCCCTCGAAGCGCTGCAGGCGCACCGACTGGATCGGGTAGAAGTCGGTCGCGCTGGTGTTGATCTTGATGCCCGGAATGAGCAAGGGCACCTCGAGGTT
>DATMZP010000559.1:0-12310 GCA_035573595.1 Hyphomicrobiaceae bacterium | reverse complement strand
AACGCTGGAGGCGAGGGGTCTGACCCCGTCTCGCCGGCGCACGAGGCGTCGGCGCATCCTCAGCCTTGGCGCGCCTTGAAGCGGCGATTGGTCTTGTTGATGATGTAGACGCGGCCCTTGCGCCGCACCAGGCGGTTGTCGCGGTGGCGCCCGCGCAGCGATTTCATCGAGTTCCTGACCTTCATGGCCCGAGCCTTTTGCCGGATTTCGTGCTTGAGAATGGGCTGCGCGCCGCGCGCGGGGCGTTGCAGGTTCCGTGAAAAGCCACAAAAACGCGCGTTCTGCAATAACGAAATGCTCGCCCGGCCCCGTTTCGATGCCGCACGATGCCGGCACTGGCGGCTGCGCTTCGGCTTCGGGGACGAGCCGGCAGGTGCGGACTGGCCTCAGCGGCCGCCCTGCTCGTAGACCCTGTAGTGCAGCCTGGGCTGGAGGAACGAGGCCGACGGCTTGACCAGGCCGTCGCGCGGGATCGCCTGGCGGCCCAGCAGCATGCGGTAGACCATCATGTCGCGGTTGGCGAGGGTGACCTCGATCCGCCATTGCCGGTCGCCGATCCGGATCGGCGTCTCGATGACGTAGCGCTCCTCGATCTCGCCGTTGGAGCTCTTGACCTCGCGCCGATCGATCAGGCGGGCGGTGCACTCGATGGCGATGTCGCTGCGGCGCGGGACCGGATGGATGCCGAACCGCACCTTGCGGGCGCGGGCCGGGCCGAACGGGTCGACGTAGAAGGCGTGGAGCGCCGAGGTGCGGGCGCCCGTGTCCACCTTGGCCTTGACGGCGCCGAGGCCGAGATCGGGCAGCATGACCCATTCCTCCCAGCCGAGAATGAAGGGTGCGGAGGGGCGGGCGGGCATGGAGGGTCCGGTCTTGCGGGGGCAGTCCGCAGGCCAGTGAAACCCAAGCCGGGCCTGTCTGCAAGCGGCGCGATGTAGCGGCGGCAGTCGGCAGTCGGGCGACGGCAATCGGACCGACGAAACCCGACATGACTCGCCCGTTTGGGGCTCCTCAGCCGGGATCGACAACCTTGAAGCCGCAGCGGCATGGCCGTAGTCTCATGCAAGACCACAAGAGAGCTGCAGCTTGAGCGGCCGACAGACAAATAAACGGGGGGAACGATGACAATCCGGCGTGCTACCGTCGCAGCCCTTGCCATTCTGGGCGGAGCCTTCGCTCTGGCGCAGGCGGCCGACGACAAGTGGCCGACGAAGCCGGTCCGCATCCTGGTCGGGTTCGGGGCGGGCGGCGGGACGGACATCGTGGCCCGCATCGTGGCCGAGCGGCTGTCGGAGAGCCTCGGCCAGCAGTTCATCGTGGAGAACAAGCCCGGCGCGGGGGGCACCATCGCCGGCGGCATGGCCGCCAAGGCCGACGCCGACGGCTACACCGCGCTCGCCATCAGCACCGGCCATTCGGTGTCAGCGGTCACCGTCAAACAGCTACCCTACGACCCCGTGGGCAGCTTTGCGCCCGTTGGTGTGCTCGCCTCGTCGGCCTACGTCGTGGCCGTGCCGAAAAGCTCTCCCGCCACGGATCTCAAGAGCCTCGTGGAGCACGTCAACAAGGAGGCGGGCAAGCTCAACTACTCCACCGTCGGCGTGGGCTCCACGCAGCACCTGATCGCCGAGGATGTGCGCCAGCAGACCGGCATGGATATCAAGCTGCTGGCCTTCCGCACCACGGGCGAGGTGGTGACCGCGCTGCTGCGGGGCGATGCGTCTTTCGCCGTGGAACTCTATCATGCGGTTCGCGGCCAGGTCGATGCGGGCGACCTGCGGCTGATCGCGGTGTCCACGCCCAAGCGCTGGCCGGCGGCACCGAACGTGCCGACGCTGGCGGAGAGCGGCCTTCCGGGCTTCGGATACAGCGGCTGGTACGGGCTGCTGCTTCCCGCGGGCGTACCCCAGCCCATCATCGACAGGCTGCACGGGGCACTGCAGCAGGAGCTGGGCCGCGCGGATGTGCAGAAGAAGCTCGAGGGCGCCGGGGCCATGGCCGGCCTGTCGACGCCGGCGGAGCTCGGCCAGCTGATCGCCTCGGAGGTGGCGAGCTTCCGGGCGGTCGCCGGCAAGGCCGGCATAGAGCCCAAGTAGGCGCCGGTCCCGGCTAAAAGCAGAGTTCCCTGGCTGGCCCAACGGAGGGCCAGCGTCCCTTGCGTCCGCCTTCGATGCGTTCCTGCCAAACGGCGGCCCATGCCACGGTGAGTTTTGACCCCCTCCAGACTCGTTACCAGTTCGAATACCGCCCTGCACGATATGCGGAGCACCTGTAAGTCGAGCCGGCGACGGTACAAGTCGCTCGCATCCTACGAAGCTAGAAGGGGAACTCGATCTCCAGTCGGGTGCGAAGCGTGCCATGTTCGGTCGCCGAGGTTGCTCCGAACAGGTAGCCAACCTCATACTTGAGCTTGCCCGCGCCGAAAATCTCGCCAAGGCCATAGCTGCCCGCAAACATGGGCCCTACCCGGAATTGCTGCTGGTTGAAACTGCCCGCCTTATTGAGGTCCTCGATTTCACCGTAGATCTCGAAGCCCGGCTGAAAGTACCGGTTCAGCAGGTAGCGCGATTGCCAGGCGTATTGGAACGTGTCGATTGGCTCGGCGCGGGAGCCGACTTGCTTCTCCCAGAACAGATTGAGGGTGTGCAGCGTCTGCAGGTGCTGCTTCTGGAACAACAGGCCGAGCTCGACGGAATCCGCCTCACTGCGGTTCGTTTGCCGCGCGTATTCGGCGAAGATGGCAAAATCCAGCCAATACTTCCCCGGTTCAGTCAGCATCAAATAGGTCTCGAACGTCGTGGCCTCCCATTGTGTGCGCTCCCCGGGATGTCTCTCGATCTCGCCTTCGAGCTCGATGAACAGGAAGGGCAGCACGCCGACGCCAACCTCGACGGGGCTGCTCACGTCCCTGTTGAGTCCCTTCCGCTTGTCGAAGGTGACGGAGTAGTTGTGCTCTACTTCCACTTCCCGGTAGTCGATGTTGGGATAGCGGATCTTGAACTCCGCGCGCGCTTCCTGTGTACCCAACAGGCCGATCAAGCCCGCTGCAGTGGCAACAGCAATGAGGAGACCATTGCGCGCACTCCTCTCCCGCCCGCGACGCGCAACCACGAAGGATAGAAGCATGAGAACCCCCAGTACCACTACATAGCAGAGCACTTGCACACCGGCCGGCCGCGACTCGTAACCGATAAGGCTATGCAGCACTTTGCCGGCGATGCTTCTTTCGCTCAGGAGCCAGGTCGTATCCCAAACCGGACCGCCGAGAGCGGGTATGACGTCCACTTGAACGAGGAACCCCGCTGCCTGCGCCGCGAGCCCCGCCGTCAGCAAGAGGATCATCACGTTGGTCACGGAGAACAGGTAGCGCACCGAGATGCTGAGCAGACCGCGGTAGAGGAGCAGGCCCGCAGCAACGCCGGTGGCGCCGCCCGCCAGCCCGCCGGTGATCATCTGTGCCGGGCCGTCGTCTCCCGACGAGGCAACGCCGTAGAGGAAGAGCACCGTCTCGGAGCCCTCTCGCAGGACTGCGACCCCCGCGGCGATGGCGAGCGCATAGAGTGGACGGTGCCCGGCGGCAACGGCTTTGCCGACATTGCCCATCTCGCGAGCGATCTCACGGCCATGCTGCGACATCCATATCGTGTGCCAGCCCAACATGCAGACGGCCACGATCAGGATCGAAGCGTTAAGCAGCTCCTGGCCAATTCCTTCGACCGCAGCCGTTATGGCACCGGCGAAAGCAGCAACCAGACAAGCTCCCACTATTCCCAGTGCAACGCCGGAACCTACCCACAGCACTCTACGCGGCACGCCATACGTTGCCGCCATGATAATACTCACTACGAGCGCGGCTTCGAGCGTCTCGCGGAAGACGATGATGGCCGTTGCCAGCATGGGAACCCGAGGTTTACGCTATCGCACCGCTGCTACTTGGCGATCATCCGGCCCTGCGTGGACTGATGAAAATCGTCAAAGAAGGGGTAGCTGCCCGGGGCGAGCGGTCCGACGTAGATGATGACACTTTGGCCTGGCGGAATGACCTTCTCGCGATTGAGCTCGGCGCTTTCGAACTCCGCCGCAGCCTTGCGGGCGTTTCGGACCGAGAGTTTGAATTTCACGCCGGCTTTGACGTTCAGCGTGGCCGGCTCGAAATGTGTGTCGTGGATGGTCAGCGAATAGGTCGCCTCCTGCGCCCGCGATGACACGGTCGTAGCACTGTAGAGCACCCCGAGGGCGAGAACGGTGCCAATGGCAACCTGCCAGCTGCTCTGCTGCATTGACGTCCCCCCGGCTGCTCTTTGGATCAGCTCATGCCCCGCCTCATGTGGGGCACAAAGACGATTGTAGAAAGTTGTCTGTTACAGTCAAGAATTTTGTCTTTCAACCAGAATGGTTCCAGGAGGCCGCAACCAACCCTTAGGTTGAGCGCTTCCAGAGGAGCGGCGCCTGGTAAAGCAGAGCTAGCGTCTCGCCGCCTGGGACGAGGGCTACTTTCGCGCGCTGATCATTGGCGAAATTTCGGTTGCAAGTGCTCAGGTCTCAAACTGGCACACTTCCTCCGGTCTGCGTCCGTCAGGTTCCGGAGGCACAACGGTCTTTGTCGGCGTGATTGCGTTGGGCCAACGACGAGAACCTGCTTAGCGCTTCGGCCGGGTGCGGGACCACTCCATGAACTCCTTGAACAGGCGCTCATGCTCGACCTCACTGGCGGGCGCGGCCTTGGCGGACGGGGTGCCTGCCTGGGTCGCGTTCGCACTGCTCTCGGCCGCCTTGGCCTTGAGCGCCACCTCGGCTTTGAGCGCCGCCTCGGCTTTGAGCGCCGCCTCGGCCTTGAGCACCGCCTCGGCCATGAGCGCCGCCTCGGCTGCCTGGCGGTCGAGCCACTCCTGCGCCGCCGGGAAGCGCTGCCAGCCGCGGACGCTGGCGGCGATGTTGAACTCTCTCCAGGCCGGATGGCGCGGGGGCTGGCGCAGCTTGCCGATGTTGGCGAAGAACGCGTTCACGAAGGTCTCGATCTTGCGATAGCGGTCGGTGCCGCGCCCCCAGTTGAAGGTGACGAGGACGGTGCTGGTGGCGATCGTCTGGATGCGCTGCCCGGGGGCGATCAGGCCGGGGTAGCTCGTGCTGGTGAGGGTGATGGGCACGTAGTCCTGCTCGAAGGCGGGAGTATAGGGCACCTCCAACAGCCTGAAGCCCGACTCGGGGCTTATCGCAGGGAATGCCGGCACCGGCAGGGCGCAGGAGCAGACCGAGGCGTCGATCTCTCCTCTCCGCATGGCTTCGATCGCATCGGCCTGAGGCATGTGCGCCTCCTTCACCGCGATGCCGAGCTGCTTGAAGACCACGGGCCCGAGCCTGTGCGTGCTGCTCCCCTTGGTGCTGAAGCCCACCGTCTTGCCCTTCAGGTCCTGGAGGGAGGCGATGCCGGGGCGCGCCAGCACGTGGAAGGCATCGACGGAGAGCACTGCGACGTAGGCGATCTGCCGCTCCAGCTGCGGCCCGAACTCGCCCGACGCCTTCAGGTCGTTCAGCACCGGCACCGTGGAGACGCCGAGGTCGGCGCCGCGCAGGAGAAGGATATCGCGCACGTTGGTCACGGCGCCGCCGCTGGCGACGGGGAGGACCCGCAGCCTGTCCCCGTCCTCGACGATGAGAGCGATGTCCTGCGCGAGCTGGATGTCGGACTGGCCCAGGCCGCCGGCCAGCAGCATCACGACGTTCTCATTGACCTTCTGACGCTCCGCCTCGCGGGCAAAAGTCCCCTTGTCAGCCTGGGCGAGCAAGAGCTTCTGGACGGTCTGCGCGCGCACCGGGGCGGCAGACAAAGGACCGAACGCCAGGATCAGCGCCAGCGCAAGCGAGACGCGCATGTTGGGAACCTTCGAAACCTTTTAAAACAGGACCTTCCCCCGGCGGCGCGATCCATCGGAAACGGTATCTGGAACCGGCCGGATTGACAACATCGATGCGGTGCGCCTGGGCGCGCGGACGGCGTCGGCCGTCGCGTGGCGTCGGGCAAACGCTCAGGGCTGCAGGGCTGGATCGAGGCGATCAGGCGATGCGGCGGGGGCGGGCCGCAAGGCGCCGCGGTGCAGCGCGGGGGCCGCCTCATAGAACAGCGTGGTGTTGATGACCTGCGGGTTGTAGCCCGTCCGCCGGAGGAAGCCGCAGCCCATGGCGGCCAGCTCCGTCTCGTCGACGGGGTCGTACAGCAGGGTGCACAGCCCATCGGCGGAGCGGAGGGCGACCACCGCATGCGGGCATCTCTCGCGGATGCAGCGCATCACCTCGGCCTTGTCCGGCACCAGGCTGGCGATGAACACCACCGGGTGGGGGGCATAGTCGTATCTCGCTCCCAGCGCGCAGGCGATCTCGACGCCGGTCAGGCCGGCCTTGCGGCACAGCTCGCAGGCCAGGCCGCAGGCGCGCGGATCGCGGTCGATGCAGGTCACCCTCGCGCCGGCGGAGAGATGCATGAGGATCGCGCTGAGGGGCAGCGGGCCGGCTCCGACGAAGGCAATGCTCTCGCCTTTGCCAAGGTCGAGGCCTGCCGGCAGCGCGCCGAGCTCGGCAGCGACGAGATTGCGGTAGCAGTCCCAGTAGGTGAAATCCGCCAGATCTGCGGGCGCGAGGCTGGCGCGGGCGCAGAACGTCTCGCCCCAGCATCTCTCCATCTCGCCTTCGGCGACGGCCAGCCTGCCGATCAGCTCGCCCCGGACGGCGCGGACGCCGGGATGGTCGAGCACCTCCCTCTCCGCATCCGGCGGGCACCCCTTCAAGATGCTGGCCACCAGCGCCGACAGCGCGTCGTTGATGGCCGGATTGCGCGGCGAAAGGTCAGCCTCGCGGCGGAGCGCGGCGTGGGCCTGCAGGATGCATGCGATGAGGTCCTGCGTCTGCATTGGACAATCGCTCTCCGATCACCTGAGAGGCCTTGCGATGGACTGACCGACGAAGGCCGCGGCCCCCGGCCGGGAAATTCCGACCGCTTGCCGCTAGGGCGGCGGCTTCCTGCCGGCAAAGGCGGCCAGGATCGTGTCGGGCGCCGAGATCAGGTTGGTGCCCGGACCGAGGAAGAGGGGAAAGTAGTTGGTGTGGCCGTAGACCTGGTGGCCGCCGCCCTCGACCCGGTAGAGCGTGACGCCGGTTTCGCAGCGCCCCCAGTCGAGCCTGACCACGCGGATTGCGTCGGCGCCGGAGCCCGCGGCGATGCGCCGCTTTCCGATCGGCTCGCAGCCGTTCTGCCGCGCCAGGAACGGCGCGGTGCGCTCCACCGGCCAGACGGTGCCCTGCAGGCCGCCGACGCCGACCGCGCCGCCGCCGTAGGGGATCAGCGTGTCGGCGGTGCCGTTGAACATGATGATCGGTATCGGGCGTCTGATATGGCACCTCGTCCCCACCTCGGTGGGCATGCCGGCGATGACGAGGCCGGCGCCGGCGAACGGCTCGGACGCCTCGCACAGCAGGCGCAGGGCCATCATGCCGCCGTTCGACACGCCGATGAGGTAGAGCCGTGCCGGATCGGCGGTGCCGGTTGCGACGAGCCGCTGGGCGAGGCGCTTGAGGAAACCCACGTCGTCGGCATCCGAGCCCCAGGCGGCGTTGCGGCCGTCATTCCAGAGGAGGTTGAGACCGCGCGGGAAGGCGGCGGCGAAACCGCGCCGACGGACCGCCTCGCCGAAGCCATACCAGCTGACGGTGGCCTCGGCCGAGATCAGGGCGCCGTGCAGAACGATCACGGTGGGGGCACGCGGACGCACGGCCGGCAGCAGGATCGCGCCGCGCGCGCCATCCGGCGTGGCGACGGTCAGCTCCTCGGCGTGCGCCGGGTTGTGCAGGGCGGCAACCAATGCCAGCAGGGCCGCAGCCGCGCGGACGGTCCGGCGCATGCATCCTTCCTTCTGCGTGCGCCCACGCGAACAGGGCCGGCGCGGATTGCCGTTGCAACGCGTTTGCTGGTTTCCCCGCATCGACCTATGCTGCGCAATTCAGCGCGGGTCAACGGCCATGGCGATGCGGATCGAAGGATCGTGCCGGTGTGAGGCCGTCAGGTATACGGTCGCCTCGCACACGCCCTATCCCTACCAGCTCTGCTACTGCAGCATCTGTCGCAAGACGGCGGGCGGCGGAGGCTTCGCCATCAACCTGATGGGCGACGTGGGCACGCTGAAGGTGAAGGGCCGCAGGTCCGTCGGCATCTATCGGGCAACGATCTGCGACGACGAGGGCGGCAACTGCGCGGTCAGCACCGGGGAGCGCAACTTCTGCCGCAAGTGCGCCACCGCGCTCTGGCTGTTCGACCCCGAGTGGCCCGATCTCATGCACCCGTTCGCCTCGTCCGTCGACACGGCCCTCCCCGTGCCCCCGGTCCGCACCCACCTGATGCTGCGCTACAAGCCGGGCTGGGTGGTGCCCGTGATCGGGCCGAACGACCTCAGGTTCGATCTCTATCCGGAGGAGTCCATCGAGCAGTGGCACAAGCGGCTGGGGCTGTGGGTGGAGTAGGGTGAGATAGTGAGTGGTGAGGCGGTGAGCTCGGATCGCGAGTCCGGCAAGCGGCCATCCTCGGGGCCGGGCGCGCGAGTGCTCTGGCCTATGCCGGGCTGGTGACTTGGCGGCGGCTGTCGACGCGCGCCCGGCCTCGTGTGCAACATCCGGTGGAGACGAGGGGGCTGACCGCGTGGCCGGGCGGCCAGCCTGACCTGCTCCGCCACTGCGTCGGGCTGAACTAAGCAGATTCTCGTCGGGGGGGACATTTATGTTGCTGATACGCGCTATCTTCGCGCCTGCCCACTATCGGCCTACGACGGCGTGGGGGCCTGTCCAAGCCCTGCTCGTCACGATCTTAGCCTATGTACTGGCAAGGCTGGTCGCCACCTACGCCGTCACCGAGATCTGGATCGCGACGAAGCAGGTGACGTCCGCGATGACGAGGCAGGACCTCGTGATCTCTGCCATTCTGAGCGCATCCTTCTGGCTCTCCGTCGATACGCTCGCTTGCGTGCTGTTGGCGGGCGCGGCTTGGTTAGCGGCACGGCGCGGCGGAATGCAGGCGACCGACGTTTTGGCGCTCCGCATGCCGCTCTGCGGTTACAGAGTCCTCCTCCTCGTAGGCGTCCTGATGGCCATCGGCCTCGCTGCCGAGCTGGCCTTCCACTTCGCGCGCTATGCGGCATTGCCGGCCCGGTGGGGATTGATGGGTTGGGCCTCGATTGGGCGCGCAGCAGGGTGGCCACTGGCGGTGCTGTCGGTCGGCATCGTCCGCCCGATCGCCGAGGAGCTCTTGTTTCGAGGCTTCCTGCTGCCGGCTTTGGCCAGGTCGCGACTCGGCTTCTGGGGAGCCGGCCTCGTGACCAGCGCACTCTTCGCTGCCGCTCATTATTATCTCTTCACGCCCGATGTGTTGATGTTGGTGGGCTTCTTCCTCGGTGGTCTCTTTCTGGTCTGGACTCTGGGGGTGACCGGCAGCCTGTGGGTCCCCATGGCGATCCATATGTCCTATAACCTGCTTGCGCTCCTCTGGCTGCGGCTGTGGGGCCCGCTATAGCGTTTTGGCCTCCCTGACCCTTTCGCCGACGTCCACCTCACCATCTGGCCACCTCACCATCTCACCCGAGGTTGACCCGGCCGAAGCCGAGCCGCTACCATGCCTGCCAAGCAAGGGGGCCGAGAATGCCTCTTTTCGCCCAACGGGGGCTCCAGGGAGGACCATGATGGACAGACGCCAATTCGTCGTCGGATCCGCCGCTGCCGCGGCCCTCGGCGTCCGGCCGGCAGCGGCCCAGGATGCCTACCCCTCGCGCGCCGTCACCTTCATCAATCCGTTCCCGCCGGGGGGCGCGGCCGATGTGGTGGCGCGGCCCCTCGCGGCGGTCATGGAGCCGCTCATCAAGCAGCCGATCGTCATCGAGACCAAGGCGGGCGCGGCCGGGGCGGTGGGCGCGCAGTACGCGGCGGCCGCCAAGCCCGACGGCTACACCCTGCTCATCCATATCGTCTCGATCTCCGGCTTCTCCGAGGTGGACCGGCTCTACGGCCGGCCGGTGAAGTTCAGCAACGACGATTTCATCCCGATTGCCCGGTTCATCGCCGACCCGATGGTGCTGGTGGTCAACGACCAGCAGCCCTTCAAGACGCTCAAGGAGCTTATCGACGCCGCCAAGGCCAAGCCCGACGACCTGATCTTCTCCTCCTCCGGCCTGCACGGCGCGCTGCACCTGCCGACGGCCCTGTTCATGCAGGCGGCGGGCATCCGGCTTCGCCATCTGCCGACCAACGGCGGCGGCCCGGCGCTGACGGCGCTGATCGGCAACAACTCCCAGGTGCTGTGCTCCTCGATCGCGGCGGCGAGCGTGCAGATGAAGGCAGGCAAGGCGCGGCCGCTCGCGTGCTTCGGCGCGCAGCGGGCGCCGGCGCTGCCCGACGTGCCCACCCTCAAGGAGCTCGGCTACGACATCGAGTTCTATCTCTGGGTCGGGATGTTCGCCCCCAAGGGCACGCCCGAGGCCGTCGTCAGCGTGCTGCGCGAGGCCTCGCGCAAGGCCGCCGCGGACGAGAAGTTCATCGGGGCCATGCACAACATCGGCCAGGACGTGGCCTACCTCGACCAGCCGGAGTTCAGAGCCTTCTGGGAGGCGGACGCCAAGCGCGTGCAGGACGCCGTGCGCCAGATCGGCAAGGTGTGAGCGGGAGGCGCTGCGTGCGCGGCCCGCAGATTGGATCCGATCGCCGCGCCCTATGCTCATCCGTGCGTTCCACCAGGCCGATCTGCCGAGAGCGCGCGAGCTGTTGCGCCAGCTCGGGTATGAGGTCGATGCCGAGAGGCTGGCCGCCAGGCTCTCGTATGTGCTCCATACCCAGGATCACCGCGTCGCCGTCGCCGAGGACGACCAGGGCCGCGTGGTCGGCCTGATGCACGTCTTCGCTCGCCCCGCCCTGGAGAAGCCGTGCGAGGCCGTGGTGCAGGCGCTGGTGGTAGACGAGACGTTGCGCGGGCGGGGGATCGGCCAGGCCCTGATGCGCGAAGCCGAGGCATGGGCTCGCGCGCGCGGGCTCGCGTCCGTGGCCCTATACACTCGCCACGCAGGAGCCTTCTATGCGAGGCTGGGCTACGCCAAGGTCGCCAGTCCGGATTTCATGCGCAAGCGGCTGGACGCCTCGGACCGGGAGGAGGGGGCATGATCCTGAGACGAGATCACGTGGCCGGCGGCGTCTTTGCGCTTGCCGGCGCCTTCGTGCTGGCGGCGAGCGGCGACCTGCCGTTCGGCACCCTCGGCTCGCCCGGCGCGGGGATGCTCCCCGTTTCGCTCGCCGCGCTGATGACGGCCGGCGGGCTTGGCCTGCTCGCCCAGGCGCGGAGGAGCCCTGCTCTCGCCGAGCTGAGCTGGACCGATCTGCCGCATGCCGCCCTGGTCGCCGCCCTCGCCGCGGCGGCCGTGGCGCTGCTCGTGCCGCTCGGATTCGCGCTGACGGGGACGCTCCTCTTGTTCATCCTGATCTTCCTGATCGAGCGGCGTCCGCTGGTGCCGGCGCTGGCGTTCAGCATCGCCGCCACCGGCGTCATCCACACGCTCTTTAGCATTCTCCTGCGCACGCCGCTGCCGCGCGGCCCTCTGGGGTTCTGAGCCCGAATGCCATCCATCCTCGACAGCCTGGCGCTCGGCTTCTCGGTCGCCTTCCAGCCCGATATTCTGCTCTATGCCTTTCTTGGCTGCCTCGTCGGCACGCTGGTCGGGATGCTTCCGGGCATCGGACCGCTGGCCGGGATCTCCATCCTGCTGCCGGCCACCTACGCCCTGGACCCCACCAAGGCCATCGTCATGCTGGCCGGCATCTACTACGGCTCGCAGTACGGCGGCTCCACCACCTCGATCCTGATGCGAATTCCCGGCGAGGCCTCCTCGGTCATGACCTGCATCGACGGGTATGCCATGGCGCGCAAGGGCCGGGCCGGCGCGGCGCTTGCCATCGCCGCCGTCGGCTCGTTCGTGGCCGGGACCTTCGGCGTGGTGCTGCTGACGCTGGTCGCCCCGCCGCTCGCCAACTTCGCGCTGCGCTTCGGGCCCCCGGAATATACCGCGCTGCTGGTGCTGGGGCTGGTGTTCCTCGCCTACATGTCGTCCACGTCGCTGGTGCGCACGTTGCTGATGGCGTCGCTCGGGCTTCTGCTCGGCATGATCGGCATCGACAACATGACCGGACATTTCCGCTACAGCTTCGATCTGGCGGAGCTTGGTGACGGCATCGGCATCGTTCCTGTGGCAGTGGGATTGTTCGGGCTCGGCGAAATTCTCTCAACGCCAAGCGC
>DATMZP010000558.1:0-6280 GCA_035573595.1 Hyphomicrobiaceae bacterium | reverse complement strand
CGCGGCGGCCCATCATCACCATCATCGTGAGGTCGAACAGCAGGTCGGCCTCGGCGGCCGGGCCGGGCTCGACCCGCTCGGGCATGAGCCGATCCACAATCAGCAGCCGCGCATGCTGTGGTTCGTACGGGGAAGCTTCGTATAGGCCACAGGTCGGATCAACTCCGGCGTGTGCCCTCTCCTCTGGTTCCCGCGAGAGGGCCTGCGACCGGCCTCTCCAATCGGATGGGAGGGCATGGACCTTGGCGGCTGAGCAGCGATCGGGCAGGATCGCGGGTGGGCTGTCGATATTTCAGCTGTCCATTCGTGAACCGGGTGCGGGACAATGTTGCGGGCCATTGCGACGGCGGGCGGGGGATTTCTGATCGTGGCGGTGGCGATCGCCGCAGCCGACATCCCGACCAGATACGCGGGCGCGTTCCCGAGCAGCGGCCGGGTCTCGAGCATCACCGGCGTCTTCACAGGCGCGACGCTGATGCTCCAGTACACCGTTATCCGCGGCACCAGCTTCAGTCCGACCACGGCGAATTACCGCTGTACGCCCACGGCGCCGAGCAAGACGTACTGCCGCGGCACCTTCCAGACCGACGACGGCCGCTACGGCGGGCGTGCCGACGTGACCGTGACCTGGAAGAGCGGCCGACCGATCGCGCTGGTCTTCGGCAAGTGCTAGCGCACGCTCACTCATACGGCCGAAAACACGAACGCGAGGAGGAAGAATGATGCGGCGAACGATAGCGGGAACGGCGGGCGCGGTGCTGATCGCGGCGATCGCCATCGCCGCCGGGGAGGTGCCGGCGCGCTATGTCGGTCCGTTCCCGTCCTTCGGGCAGTTCACGAGCGTCACAGCGACGTTCACCGGGAGCCGGCTCATCCTCAACGCCACGTTCGTTGCGGGCGGCCGCTTTCTCCCCAGGACGGGTCAGTTCACATGCAACCAGACCTCGCCCGCTGAGACTCGTTGCCTGGGGCAGTTCGTCGGGGGCAAGGCAACCGGCGATGCCGGGGTGCTGACCGTCACGTGGAAGGGCGGCGTGCCGGTTGCGGCGACGTTCGTGAAATAGCGGCGCACTCGCGAGAGAGCGGTCGGGACCACGCGTAACCGAGCGGAGGGGGACGAGCGTGCGCAAAGCAGTGGCGTTAGCTGCGGGGGGAACGCTCGCGGTGGCAGCCGCCATCGCCGCTGCGGATATTCCCGCCCGCTATGTGGGGCCGTTTCCTTCCACGCTGCTCAGCACGAGCATCACGGGCGTCTTCGCGGGCAAGACGCTCATGCTGAAGTACACCTTCCGGGCGGGCCTGAGGTTCATCCCAACGACGGCAAACTACACCTGCATCGTTGCGCGTCAGAACCGAACGGACTGCACGGGCCGCTTCGAGACCGACGAGGGCCAGCGCGCCGGACCCTCCTCGGTGCAGATCACTTGGAAGGCCGGCCAACCGGTCAAGTTGCATTTCGGCAAGAAGATGTAGGCGGCCGCCTCCCGTCCGATGGGAGGGCGCGGGCTTGGCGGCGGCTGCCGGAGCATGCAACATGCGCCCAAGGGCATTCTTTGTTGCGAGGAAATTCATGCAGACCAAATTGCCGTGGGCGGCCTTCATCGCTTTATTGTTGGTCATGGCGGTTGCGGCGCCGATGCGCGCGAGCGCCCAGGAGACGGGCTCGGAGAAGCCTGCCGCGTCGTCTCCCGAATCGGCCGCTGCAGCAGCTCAGCAGGCGGAGCGGGACATCAAGACCTGCGAGGCTGTGCAGGGCAGCCCGGCCGTCGCCGCCTGCACGCGGCTGCTCAAGCAGGGCAAGCGGTTGCGCGCCGATCTGGTCCTTGCGATCCACGTATTCCGCGGCGTGGCCTTTTCCAACGCCGGCGACCAGCAGCGCGCCATCGACGACCTCAGCAAGGCCCTGGCGCTCGACCCGAGGAACTCCGGCAAGAGGAATCACGGCACGCTCTACCACCGCGGCATGGCGCATCTGAAGAACAGCGACACGCAGGCCGCGCTCGCCGACTTCGACGCCGCTCTCGCTCTCGACCCCTACCACATCGACACCCTGCTCGGCCGCGGCGATGTGTACTATCAGATGCGCGAGCACAAGCTTGCCATCGCCGATTACAGCCGGCTGATCGCGCTCAAGCCGCGCACCGCCGCCTACTACGACAAGCGCGTGCCGGTCTACGTGGCCGAGGGCGAGTACGACCGGGCCATCGCCGATCTCAGCGAGGCGATCCGGCTCGACCCGCGCTCCGCCCGCCGGCGCTACGAGGAGCGGGGCGATCTCTACTTCAAGATCGGCGACTGCCAGCATGCCATCGAGGACTACACCGAGGTCATCAACCGCGATCCCAAGTATCCTCAGGCTTACAACGTGCGCGGCTGGTGTCGCCACCTCACGCACCGGCACGACGACGCCGTGACCGATGCAACGGAGGCCATCAGGCTCGACGGCGGCAAGGCGGACTACTATCACACCCGCGGCGAGGCCCATCGGGCGCTGCGCGCGTACGACAAGGCGATTGCGGACTTCAGCCAGGCACTCATTCTCGATCCGAGACACCTCGACAGCACCGCCGGCCGCGGCGAGGCCTACGAGGCCAGGGGCGAGCACGCCAAGGCGATGGCCGACTACGGCAAGGCGCTCGCGCTCGGCACACGGCGCAACGACCAGAAGGCAAGACAGGTCGAGCTGGAGGAGCGGCTCAAGGCCCTGCGCGCCCAGCACCCGCCGCTGCCGGGCCGCCGTGTGGCGCTCGTCATCGGCAATGCCGCCTACCGCGCCGTCGAGCCGCTGCCCAACCCGCTCAAGGATGGCCACGACGTCGCCGCCGCGCTGCGCCGCGCCGACGGCTTCATCGAGGTTCTGGAGGACTACGATCTGGGCCTTGAGGGGCTGCGCGGACTGCTGGTCAAGCTGGAGGAGCTGGCGGCCGGCGCCGACTGGGCCGTGGTCTATTACGCCGGTCATGGCATCGAGGTGGACGGGGTGAACTACCTCGTCCCCGTGGACGCGAAGCTCCAGCGGGCAGCCGACGTGGAGAAGGAGGCCGTGCCGCTCGACTGGGTGCTGGGGCGCCTCAGGGGGGCCGGCAAGCTGCAGCTGGTCATCCTCGATGCCTGCCGCAACAACCCGTTCCGGCAGCACTGGGCGGTCACAACGCGTCCCAGCGGCGAGCGCGGCCTGGCGAGCCCCATGGGTGCGCGCGGCCTCGCCCGCGTGGAAGTGACGGCGGGGGCGAACGTGCTGGTGGCCTATGCGGCCAAGGACGGCGAGGCCGCGCTTGACGGCCGGCCGGGCGAGAACAGCCCCTATGCCAGGGCGTTCCTCAAGTATCTGGAGGAGCCCGGCGTGGAGCTTGGCAGCTTCTTCCGCATGGTGCGCGACGAGGTGCTGGCGGCGACGGCCAAGCGCCAGCGGCCCTACGAGTACGGCTCGATCCCCGGCGAGCCGCTGTTCTTCCGCTACGCGGCGGCGCGTTGACCGGGCGAGCCAAAGCTTTCACCCGTCATCCCGGAAGCCGAGTGCAGCGAGGCTATCCGGGACCTCCATCAACGAGTCGAACTCACGAGGTCCCGGATCGGCGCCCTGCTCGCGCAAGCGCTCGCATCGCTCCGTCCGGGATGACGGGTGGAAAGATACGCTCGACGGTCCTACAGCTGCATGTCCCGGTCCGTCGGGCGCCAGGCGCTGTGGCGGCGGTCGAGCCAGACCAGGATGGCGTTGATCAGGAGCACGATGGCGGTGGAGACCACGATGCCCACGAATACGCCGGTGGTGTCGAAGTTCTGGCGCGAATTCTCGATCAGGTAGCCGAGCCCCTCGTTGCCGACCAGGAACTCGCCGATGATGGCGGCGCTGATGGCGCGCGGCAGGGCGATCTTGAGCGAGGCGAAGAAGAACGGCAGCAGCGAGTTCCACACCACCTCGCGCGAGATGGTGGCCTCGCCGGCGCCGGCCACGCGGGCCATGTTGATCAGGCGCCGGTCGACGTTGCGGATGCCGGCGAACACGGCGATGAACACCGGGTAGAAGACGAGCAGCCCAACCAGCCACAGCTTCGGTGCATCGTCGATGCCGACCCAGAGGATAAACAGCGGCACCAAGGCATACTTGGGGACGCCCACCGAGGCCATGATGTAGGGCTCGATGGCATTGGTGAGCCGCGGCAGGCGGCGCAGCACGAACGGCAGCGCCACGCCGAAGAAGCAGCCGATGGCGAAGCCGATGCCCGCCAGCCGCAGCGTCACGTAGATGTGCCGCAGCAGCGCCCCGGACGACAGGTCCTCGACGATCCGCTGCGCCACCTTGACGGGGTCGGCGACGTAGATGGGCCCCGCCCTGTCGGCGCCGATCTTCCAGGCCGCGAGCAGGGCGAGCGCCAGAGCGATGCGTCCGATCGTGACCGCGTACTGCCGCCACTTTATGGGGGAGGCCTCGGCGGCGAGATCGAGTGCGCTCTCAGTCGTGCTCATTGCACCTGCGCCCTGATGCTCTGATAGAGCATGCCGAACTCGGGGTGCCCCATGATGCCGCGGATGTCGCGCGGGCGCGCGATGGTGATCACATGCTCGCCGGCCACCTGCGCCGGTGCGCGCGACAGCACCAGCGTGCGGTCACCCAGCGCGATCGCCTCGGCGATGTCGTGGGTGACGAAGATGATGGTCTTGCGGCCCAGCTCCCACAGCCTGAGCAGGTCCTCCTGCAGCTGCACGCGGGTCTGGGCGTCGAGCGCGCCGAACGGCTCGTCCATCAGGATCACCGGCGGGTCGTAGACCAGCGTGCGGATCAGGGAAGCGCGCTTGCGCATGCCGCCGGACAGCTCGTGCGGGTAGTGGCTCTCGAAGCCGGCGAGTCCCACTGCCTTGATGAGCGTCTCGGCGTGCGCCCGCGTCTTGTCGTTGAGGCGGCCCTGCACCCTGAGCGGGAACAGCACGTTCTGCAGCGTGGTGCGCCAGGGCAGCAGGTTGTCCTCCTGCGTGACGTAGCCGATCTTGCAGGAGAGGCCCGGGTTCAGCGACTTGGCGTCGTTGATGGGGGCCGCCTCCGACTGGAACCGGACCGTGCCGCTGCTGGCCGTGTCGATCTGGGCGATCATGTTGAGCAGCGTGGTCTTGCCCGAGCCCGACGGGCCGATGATGGTGAGGAACTCGCCATCGCTCACGGCGAAGCTCAGGCCCTGGATCACCCAGGCAGGGGCGTCCCGGCCGGCGCGGGCGGCAAAGCGCTTGCCGAGGTCGCGCACTTCGAGAAGCGGTTCGGCGGTCATGGATTTCCCTCAGCTCTTAAGCTCGGCCCTGGCGTCCGCCGGCGGACGCCAGCGCAGGAGCCAGCGCTCCACGATATCGACGCTCCAGTTGCCGACGAAGACGATGCAGGTCACGGCCACCAGGGCCACGAACACCCCCGTGGTGTCGAAGTTCATGGCGCCCAGCTGGATCAGGTAGCCGAGGCCGCGGTTGGCCGAGATCAGCTCGGCGATGACGGCACCGCCGATGGAGTAGGGCATGGCGATGCGGAAGCCGGTGAAGATGTAGGGCACCGCGCCGGGGAACACGATATGGCGTGCCACCGCCCGCTCGCTGGCGCCGGCGACCTGGGCCATCTGCACCAGCTTGGCGTCGAGCGCGCGGATGCCGGCCAGGGCGCTGAAGTAGACAATGAAGAATACCGTGATGGCGACCAGCGCGATCTTGGATTCGATGCCGATGCCGAACCACAGGATGAACAGCGGCGCCAGCGCCAGTTTCGGCGCGCCGTAGCCGCCCACCATGAACGGGTCGATGATGGCGGTCACGATCGGCAGGCGGCGCAGCAGGAACGGCAGGGCCGCCGCCGGGATCGCGCCGATGAGGAAGCCGGCGACCGCCTCGTACAGGGTATAGGAGGCGTGGATCAGGATCTCGCCGCCCGAGGCGAGGTTGGTGGGCCGCGTCATCAGCCCCAGCGCGGACTCGGTCCAGCCGGTGCCCGCCAGGAACGCCAGGGCGTGCCAGATGCCGCTCCAGAGGTCGACGCCTAGGCGGGTGACGACCCCCCAGGGCGAGCCCACCCAATAGCTGCCCAGCGTGGCGGAAAGGGCCACCCAGATCGCCAGCAGAACGACCAGGACCAGCAAGCGGTCCATGCGGGTGCGCAGGGCGCCTCGCCCCGCAGCCGGGCGCAATTCGGCAGCATCGGAGCTTTGGGCGGCCATTTCCTCTCCTGGCGCTTGGCGGGCCGGGGCCGCTGCTCGGCCCACGTGTTACGTCTGTTTGAAGTTTCTTGTATATGAAGTTCCAATGGCAC
>DATMZP010000557.1:0-3454 GCA_035573595.1 Hyphomicrobiaceae bacterium | reverse complement strand
CGCTTGCCGTCGATGGTGAGATCGACGCCGTGGTTGCGGAGAGTGCGCGCCAGCAGGGCCACATCGGCCAGGTTCGGCACGTTCTTGAGCGTCAGCCGCTCCGGTGTGAGCAGGCTGGCGATCATCAGGGGCAGGGCCGCGTTCTTGGCCCCAGAGATGGCGATGGTTCCGTTCAAGGACCTGCCGCCGACGATGCTCATGCGATCCATGGATGCCCCGTGCGTGGTTGGCTCGTGGTGCCACTTAGGCGCCCGACTAAGGCACCCATCAGGCGACCTCCTCCGTGGGCCCCCTCTTGTCGGCACTCGCGGCCTCCCGCGCGTCCGGCTGCTCGTTTCCGTTGTCCGGCCCGTTGTGTATCCCTGGCGCCTCCTGTAACGTCCGACCGCGCCCCTGCTCCTTGCGCTTGCGCAAGTTGGAGCGCAGCTCCGCCGCCAGTCGGGCGCGGCGCTGCGCCCTGGCGAGCTGCTTGGTATCGGCTTTTGGGGAGTGCGGCATCGCTCGGTCGGACATTTGCCGCCAGCTTACGTGCCTGCCCGGAGCGGTGCAAGATTAACGGCCGCAGTGGACAATTGACGGCCGCGACGGGCCACGCCGCCGATGACGTGCCGAGCGGCGCCCCTGAGGCCTGTTGCGCAGGCCGGAGCGATGGTCTAGACCCTAGCCCGCGCTAGTCCTCCCGCCCCTGGCCCGCCGGCCAAGGGCGCCAGTTGCTGCCGTAGCTCAGTGGTAGAGCACTCCCTTGGTAAGGGAGAGGTCGTGTGTTCAATCCACACCGGCAGCACCATCGGAACTCCCCAAGGCACAGGGCTTTTTGCGGCGTCTTGCGCTGTCTGTTCCCTGACTCAGGCTCGGTCAGCCGGCACGGTGGGCTCGCGCCGGGATCAGGCCCATGCGCCGCAACGACTGTCGCGGTGCCATAATCTCCGCTCTCTGGCGGCCCGGCCTTGGGCGCGCGGCAGAAGCAATGTTCGGTTTGATCAGCCGATTTGAACAGCATCAGTCGCTTCATAGCTCCCACCGGTTGCCCGGCGAGGCAGCGCAAATCCGCAAAAAAGACATTGTTCAGCCAAGGGTTAACCGAATCTTCAGCCGGCGCCCACCCCCCTCCAGGGTTGAGTATAAGGGGCGCATCCCGATGACGTTGGTGGACCCCCCGAAGGTAGAGCATCTCGGGGTTCGGCGCCCGCCGTTCGTGCACAGCCAATCCTAGTGAATGGGCAAGGGGGCAATAGCAAATGCTGGAGACACAGGCGCCGGATCCGACGGCTGCCGAGTGTGGTCCTTGGACATCCAGAATTGCCGCTTGCGGCCTCATGGCGGTGGTCGGCATTGCCTATCTCCTGGCGGCGCGGCTCAGCCTTGCGCTGGTGACCATGCCCGGTGGCGTGGCGGCGTTCTGGCCTGCTGCGGGCATTGCTGCGGGAGCCATAATTGCGCTCGGACCCGCCGCACGCGTGCCCGTGGGGATCGGAGTCATGGCCGGCACGATGCTGGCCAATGCAACCGGCGATCGGAACCTTGCCGCGGCGATCGTCTTTGCGGCGTGCAACGCGGGGGAGCCCCTGCTCATCGCGTGGCTGATCGAACGCCATCACGGCCCTGGGTTCAGGCTGGATACGTTGCCCCGGGTACTCGGCTTCTTTCTGGCCACGGGGATCGCGACCGCGGTCGCAGGAGTCGGAGGCGCCGCGGGCCTTGCATTCGTGCACGGCTCGGACGCATCCGTCCTGACCACCTGGCTGCACTGGGTCGCTTCCGATGCCTTCGGCGTCGTTGCCGTGGCGCCGCTGATCGTCGGGCTGGTCCGCTACTGGCAGGGCATGCCGGACCTTTCGGAGGTGATGGAAGGCGCCTGCATCCTCGCCGTGCTTGCCGTCGTGAGCATGCTCGGCTTCGGCTGGTCGACCGACCACTGGTCCACGATCCTGCCTCTCGCGATGGTCTTCCCCCTCCTCGCCTGGCCGGCGGCCCGGTGCGATCCGGCGTTCGCGGCGGCTGCAGTATTCATTCTTGCGGTCGTCATCGTTGCGACGGTCACATTGGGCGTGGGCCGGCTCGGGGACGCGAGCGTGCCTCTTTCCGATCGGCTGTTCGCCGCCCAGGCGGCGGTGATGTCGGTCGCAACGTGCACCCTGGTCGTCGCCGCGCTGTTCGCCGAGCGGCGCTCGCGCGAAGCTCTGCTCAACGGCAGCAACGCGCGGCTGCGCAGCCAGGAGGAGGCCTTCCGCCGGCTGCTCGGGTCCCTGCCCGCCGCCATCTACACAACGGACAAGGGCGGGCGCATCACCTACTGCAACGAGGCGGCCAGCGTGCTGTGGGGCAGGCACCCGGAGCTCGGCAAAGACAAGTGGTCCGATCTTTGGCGCCTGCACTATCCCGACGGCGCCTCGGTGCCTCTTGCCGAGCGTCCCACGCAGATTGCGCTGAACGAGGGTCGCGCCGTTCGAGGCCGGGAGGCGCTCCTCGAACGGCCCGATGGCACGCTGGTCCCCATCATGCCCTGTCCCGCGCCCCTGTTGGACGAACGGGGGACGATCATCGGTGTCGTCAACATGCAGGTCGAGCTCACCGAGCGGAAGCGGGCAGAGGCGGCGCTGGCAGAGCGCGACAGGATGCTTACGCTCGCGAGCCAGGTCGCGCGCGTCGGCAGCTACACCCTCGACTTCAGCATAGGGGTCGTGCGGCTGACACCGGGATGCGCAGCCCTTTATGGTTTGCCCGAGGGCACCACCGAGCTGTCGAGGGCCAATTGTCGGGCCTGTGTGCATCCGGAAGATCTGGCCGGGCTGGACGCACAATTCGCGCAAGCGTTCCAGGAGCAGCAACGCGAGCACGTTGGGCAGTTTCGCATCGTGCGACCAAGCGACGGCGAGGTCAGGTGGATCGAGACACGAGCGCTGGTTTCATACGAGGCCGGCCGGCCTTCGCGCATCGTCGGCATCGACATCGACGTCACCGACCGCAGGCAGGCCGAGGCCGAGATCAAGGAGAGCGAAGGCCGCCTGGCCGATGCGCTGGCGGCCGGCCAGGTGATCGCGTTCGAATGGGATGCCGCCACACGCCGATCGCGGCGCAGCACGAATGCCGCTGCCATCCTGGGCTACGGAGACGACGATCGTCTCCGTTGCTCCCACAGCGACCACTTCTTCGAGCGCGTCCACGGCGACGATCGGGAGCACTTCAAGGCCCGAGTGCGCGACCTCGGTCCCAATCGGCCTTCATACGCGCTGAGCTTTCGCTTCCGCAGCCCGGACGGCCGGTACTTGTGGCTGGAGGAGACGGCGAAGGGGGAATTCGACGCCACGGGGCGGCTCTTGCGGATCAAGGGCCTGACACGCAACATCACGGATCGGAAGGACGCCGAGCGCACCCTGGCCGACCGCAATATGCAGCTGTCCCTGGCCGCAAAGGCGGCTCTCGTGGGCAGCTTCTCATACGATGCGGAGAGCGG
>DATMZP010000556.1:0-5297 GCA_035573595.1 Hyphomicrobiaceae bacterium | reverse complement strand
GAGGGGTCTGACCCCCGGCGCGGGCGCGCGGCGTTCGAGGACGGGGCAAATGCAAAGGGAGGCTGACGTGGCGGCGCACTCGGCGGACGAGCCCAACCGGCGCGATTTCATCGTCATCGCGGCCCAGGCCTTTGCCGGCGTCGGCGCGGCGCTGGCGCTGTGGCCGTTCATCCACCAGATGAACCCCGACGCGTCGACCCAGGCGCTCGCCTCCATCGATGTCGATCTTTCCCCCATCAAGGAGGGGCAGGCTACCACCGTGTCGTGGCGCGGCAAGCCGGTGTTCATCCGCAGCCGCACGCCCGAAGAGGTCAAGAGCGCGGTCGAGGTTAAGATTGCCGATCTCTCCGACAAGAGCGCCCGCAACGACGCGCTGCCCGAGAAGGCTCCCGCGCTCGACACCAACCGCACCAAGAAGGGCAAGGAGAGCTGGCTGGTGCTGGTCGGCATCTGCACGCACCTGGGCTGCATCCCCAAGGGCCAGTCGATGTCGGATGCCAGGGGCGACTTCGGCGGCTGGTTCTGCCCGTGCCACGGCTCGCACTACGACACCTCGGGCCGCATCCGCAAAGGGCCGGCGCCGCGCAACCTCGAGGTGCCGACCTACGAGTTCGTCTCCGACACCAAGATCAAGATCGGCTGAGGCACCTCGGACATGGCCACGCACCACGAATCCACGTTCCGGCCGACCTCCCGCTTCGGCAAGTGGATCGACGACCGCCTGCCGCTGCCCCGCATGGCGCATGCACAGTTCGTCGACTTCCCCACGCCGCGCAACATCAACTACCTCTGGACCACCGGCGGGCTGCTGACCTTTTTCCTCGTCGTGCAGATCGTCACGGGCATCGTGCTCGCCATGCACTTCGTGCCGAGCGCGGCCGACGCCTTCAACAGCGTCGAGCACATCCGCCGCGACGTGAACTACGGCTGGCTGATCCGCAACATGCACGCGGTGGGCGCCTCGATGTTCTTCGTCGCCGTCTACATCCATATCGCCCGCGGGCTCTATTACGGCTCCTACAAGGCGCCGCGCGAGGTGTTGTGGATCATCGGCGTGGCGATCCTGCTGCTGATGATGGCCACCGCCTTCATGGGCTACTCGCTGCCCTGGGGCCAGATGAGCTTCTGGGCGGTGACGGTCATCACCAACCTGTTCTCCTCGCTCGACTCGGTCGTTCCGGGCCTCGGCACGCGCATCGTGCAGTGGCTGTGGGGCGGGTTCTCGGTATCGGGCACCACGCTGACGCGCTTCTATGCCCTCCACTACCTGCTGCCGTTCGCGATTGCCGGCGTCGTCGGTCTGCACATCTGGGCGCTGCACGTGGTGGGCCAGAACAACCCGACGGGCCTCGACATCAAGCAGCCGTCCGATTCCGTGCCGATGGCGCCCTACGCCATCATGAAGGATATCTTCGCGCTGTCCGTGTTTGTGCTGCTGTTCGCCTGGTTCGTGTTCTACCTGCCCGACTATCTCGGCCATTCCGACAACTACATCGAGGCGAACCCGCTCTCGACCCCGCCGCACATCGTGCCGGAGTGGTATTTCCTGCCCTACTACGCCATCCTGCGCGCGATCCCCGACAAGCTGCTGGGCGTGATCGCGATGTTCTCGTCGATCCTGCTGCTCGTGTTCATCCCCTGGCTCGACACCTCGCGGGTGCGTTCCGCCAAGTACCGGCCGATCTACAAGTGGTTCTTCTGGATGTTCGTCATCTCGGTGGTCGCGCTGGGCTACCTGGGCTCGAAGCCACCCGAGCCGGCCTATGTCGGCTGGGCCCGCTTCTTCACGGCCTACTACTTCCTGCATCTTCTGGTGATCCTGCCCATCGTGGGCGTGATCGAGAAGTCGAGGCCGCTGCCGCGCTCCATCACCGAAGCGGTGCTGGGCAAGGAGCCGGCAGCCCAGGGCGCCAGCGCGGGAGGTGGCAAGTGATCGGTCTTAGGACCAAGGCAGCCGTGGCGGTGCTGGCGGCAACCCTGGGCGCGGGCGCTGCGGCCTGGGCGGCCGACGGAGAGGCAGCGCACATCGAGCGCCAGCATTGGACCTTCTCGGGCATGCTCGGCCATTTCAACGCGGCCCAGCTGCAGCGCGGGTTCAGGGTCTATACGGAGATCTGCTCCCGCTGCCACAGCGTCAAGCGCCTGTCGTTCCGCAACCTGGTGCAGCCCGGCGGCCCGGCGTTCCCGGAGGCCGGTGTGAGGTCGCTGGCGGCCGACAACTACAAGGTGGACGCCGAGCCCAACGACCAGGGCAAGGTCTTGAAGCGCCCGGCCGTCCTCGCCGACCACATCCCGGGGCCCTACAGGAACGATCAGGAGGCGCGCGCGTCCCAGCCCGGCGGCGCGCTGCCGCCCGACCTGTCGCTGATCACCAAGGCACGCTCCATCGAGTCGCACGCGCCTTTCTACATGGTGCCGCTCAGCATGCTGCGCGACATCCTCTCGGGCTACCAGGAGGGTGGGGCGGACTACGTCTACGCCTACCTGACGGGGTTCAAGGAGCCGTCCAAGGACGTGAAGGTGCCGGACGGCATGAACTACAACGAGGTCTTCCCGGCGCCGCACTTCACCGCCATGCCCAACCCGTTCGCGGGCGGCAACGACGCCGTCAAGTACGACGATGGCACGCCGCAGACGGTCGACAACTACGCCCGCGACGTGACGGCGTTCCTGGCCTGGTCGGGCGACCCCGCCCTGGCGGAGCGCAAGCGCCTGGGCCTCTTGGTGGTGGTGTACCTCCTTATCACCGCCATCCTGCTCTACTTCGCCAAGCGTCGCGTCTGGTCGAAGATGCATTGAGGCGGGTATGAACCTCGTTGGGTCAAGCGAAGAGCAGACCCAACACTGTAGAGCCTGAACAGGTGTTGGGTACTCGGCTTCGCCTCGACCCAACCTATGGCGCATCGCGCTCTTGCTCCTCAGATCAGCGCCAGCAGTCGCGCGGGGCCGCCGGTGGCGCCTCGGATCTTGGGCGCGCCCACCACCAGGGTGGCGCCGCGCGGTGGCACGCGGTCAAGATTGGCGACGCACTCGAGGCCCCAGCGGCCCGAGGGCAGCCAGGCATAGTGCGTCTTGAAGTCCTTGGAGGCGCCGTAGTCCAGCGACAGCGTATCGACGGCCATGCCGCGCACGCGCCGCTCCTTCATCAGCCAGTCGGTAGCCTCGGGATGGAAGCCGGGGAAATGCAGCCCGCCCTGGGCGTCCTTGCCGATAAAGCGGTCGCTGCCGAGGCGCTTGGCCCAGCCGGAATTCATGGCCACGCAACTGCCGCGCGGCAGGCGGCCATAGCGCCGCTCCCAGGCGCGCAGGTCGGCCGGCGTGAGCTGGTAGTCGGGGTTGCTCGCCGCCTTCCGCGATACGTCGACGACCGCCAGCGGCACCACCAGCTGCCTGACGGGCAGCGTGTCAGGTCCGTCGCCCTTCTCGGCGAAGTGGATCGGCGCGTCCATGTGGGTGCCGGAGTGCTCCAGCACGGTCCACTCGAACATGTTGAAGCCGTCCGCCTTGAGCGATTTGAGCCGCTTGAGCGTGACGCCCGGCGTGCCGAAGAACGTCGGGAACTCGGGCGAGTGGGTGTGGGTGAGGTCCATCACACGGGAAAAGCGCGGGAAGGCGTGCGCCTCGGCCTCGCCCGGCGCCCACGCTGCCGCGGTGGCCGTGGCCGCCACCGCCCCGGCCGCCTTGAAGAAGCCCCTGCGCGACAGCTTGGATCTGACGTACTCCACGCATCCCGGTGCGCACATGACCGCCTCCTCGAAGTTCCGACCCACGCCTAGCCTGGTCGCTCATGCTAGTGCAGGATCGCGCGGCGCACCATCGGCGTGCTGACAGGCACGCCCCCATCGGGGGCGCACCGGCACCGCCCGCTCAGAACCTGTATCGGAGCCCGAGCGAGACAATGTCCGCCGCGCTATCGGAGTCGCCGCGCAGAAGGACGGCACCCGGAGGCGTGCTGGACCTGCAATGCGTGCTCCCACCGTTGGCGGCTGCGCTGGCCATGCAGAACGACGCGTCTTCGAAGAAGATGTGGGCGTAGGCGAGATCCAGGATGATCTGCTCGGAATACTGGTACGAGGCGCCGGCGCTCAAGAAGACGCGGTTGCTGTCAGGCACCAGGATGTCGCGCGTACGGTCGGTGATGGGCGAGGTCTCGTAAGCGACGCCGGCGCGCAAGGTGATGCCGGGCGTGTAGGCATACTCGGCGCCGAGCGAATAGAACCACCCGTCGCGATAGTTGAGGTTCAGAACCTCGCACACGCGGGTCGGGCCGCAGCCCGAGCCGGTCGCGGCCACGTCTCCGAGCCGGCTCCAATTCGTCCACTCCACCGTACCGAGGACGGTCCACTTGGGCGCGACGGCCTGCCGGAAGCTGAGCGTTACCTGCTCGGGGAGGGTGAGGTCCGCCTCGGCATGGGTCGACACCGCGGGTCCACTGGTGACGCTTGCATCGCGCCTGAACCAGCCGCCCACGTCGATCCCCACCGCCGAGCGGTAGCCGAGGCCGACGGACGTGCCGGGCAGCGGCTGCCACAGCACGCCGGCCGTGCCGCCCCAGCCAACGTCCTCCGCCTCGTACTCGCGGGAGCCGGAGAGCGGGAGCGGGCCCAGCGGCAACGGGAACGCCCCGTGTGTGAGGCGCAGATGAAAGTACTCCACCTGCACGCCGGCGCCGACCGTGAGCGTAGGCGTGACCTTGTAAGCGATGGTGGGGTTGAGGTTGGCCGTGAACACCTTGGAGGTAACGGCGATGGGCGAGCCGGCCCAGCCCCTGTCGTCCGGCTTGGTGAGCAGCCCGAACGGGGAGTTCAGCGCCAGGCCGATGAACAGACTGCTGGAAAGCTGGCAGGTGAGATACGAGGCGGGAACCAGCGGGTCGCTGCCGATATCCGTTGACTGGGGTGAGAGAGGAGGCGCTGTGATGCCGGGTGCTACAGGAACGCCGCTGCCAAACAGCCCGCCGTCTGCCCTCTCGTCGCTGCGCCCGAGGATCAGGCTGTAGCTGGAGGCCGTGCTGCAACCGGGCCCGGCGGCCGCCGCCGCCGGGTTCCAGAACATGGAGCTGATGTCGCCACCCGCCGCGGAGCCGGCAAAGGCGGTGCCGAGGTACGTGGTCGACTGCTCGTGCACGGCGAAGCCGCCGGCCTGGGCGGTTTCGGCGAAGGTGCCGAGCCAGAGCAGAGCGGCAGCGCCGAGAAGGGCGGAGCAGATTCCTTTGGGTGCTGTCATGCCGATGTCGTAGGGGCAGGCCCCTTCGCCTCCAGGGGTGAGGTTCAAGAACGGTGCGCTCACGCGAGGAG
>DATMZP010000555.1:0-3347 GCA_035573595.1 Hyphomicrobiaceae bacterium | reverse complement strand
ATCTTCGCCTGGGTCTCCAGCGGCATGTCGGCGATCTCGTCGATGTAGAGCGTGCCGGTGTGCGCCTCCTCCAGCGCACCCACCTTGCGGGCGCCGCCCGAGTGGTCCTCGATGCCGAACAGCTCCTCCTCCACGCGGTCGGGGGCCATGGCGGCGGCGTTGAGGATGACGAACGGGCCGTCCTTGCGGTGCGACTTCTCGTGCATCACGCGCGCGGCCAGCTCCTTGCCGGAGCCGGCGGCGCCGCGGATCAGCACGCGGCTGTTGGTGGGGGCGACGCGGTCGATCTGGGTGCGCAGCTGGTTGATGGCGGCCGAGTGGCCGATCATCTCGAAGCTCACCACCGAGCGGTCGCGCAGCGACTTCACCTCGCGCTGCAGCTTGGCAGCCTCCAGCGCCCGCTGGGTGACGAGCATCAGGCGGTCGGCCTTGAACGGCTTCTCGATGTAGTCGTAGGCGCCGCGCTTGATGGCCGTCACGGCCGTCTCGATATTGCCGTGGCCGGAGATGATGACCACCGGCAGGTCCGGGTAGGCCTTCTTGGTGAGGTTGAGCACCTCCAGGCCGTCGAGCCGGCTGCCCTGCAGCCAGATGTCGAGGATGACGAGCTGCGGGCGGCGCTCCTCGATGGCCTTGAGCGCCTCGTCGGAGTCGCGGGCGGTGCGCGTGCGGTGGCCGTCGTCTTGCAGGAAGCCCGCCACCATCTCGCGGATATCCACCTCGTCATCGACGATCAGGATGTCAGAGGCCATCGCTCGCTCCTTGGCACACTAGGCGGTCACTGTGACGGTTAGGCGCTGCCGGCCACGGCAGCGGCCGGCGCGGGGGATTGCCGCCCCGCGTCGGCCGGGTGGGCCGGCAGGCTGATGCGGATGAGGGCGCCGTGCGTGCGGCCGGGCGCGGGCGGGGCGTCCTCCAGGGAGAGCACGCCGGCGTGCTGCTCCACGCTCTTCTGCACGATGGCAAGGCCGAGGCCGGTGCCCTTGGCGCCCTTGGTGGTGACATAGGGCTCGGTGAGGCGGATGCGGTTCTGCTTCGGCAGGCCCGCGCCGTTGTCGATCACCTCGATCTCCACCCGGGTGCCGTTGCGGCGCAGGTTGGTCTCGATGCGCCCCGACCAGCCCGACTCCTTGTCCTTCTTCTCCGCGTATTGCTGGATCGCCTCCTGCGCGTTCTTCACCAGGTTGATGACGGCCTGGGAGATGAGGCGCCGGTCGCAGGTGACGATGATGGGCTCCCTGCCAACCCTGGTGTCGAAGGCGATGTCCTGGCTCGCCATCTGACGGTCGATGACGGCCGCCTTCACGACGTCGCGGATATCGTTGTCCTCCATCTGCGGCTTGGGCGAGCGCGCGAAGGCCGAGAACTCGTCCACCATGCGCGTCACGTCGCCGACCTGCCGGATGATGGTCTCGGTGCAGCGGTCGAAGGTCTCGCGATCCTCGGTGATGGCGGCGGCGTACTTGCGGCGCAGGCGCTCGGCGGACAGCTGGATGGGGGTGAGAGGGTTCTTGATCTCGTGGGCGATGCGCCGCGCCACGTCGGCCCAGGCGGAGGTGCGCTGGGCCGAGACCAGCTCGGTGATGTCGTCGAAGGTGACGACGGAGCCGCCTTCCTCCTCGCTCGGCGCCTGCGCGGTGACGCGCACCGAGAAGCTGCGCTCCTCGCCGTCGATGAGAAGCGCAATCTGCTGCTGGCGCCGGCTGCGGGCGCCGGGGTCGGCCTGTTGCACCAGGTCTGCGAACTCGGGCACCGCGTCGGCGAGCGGCCGGCCGACCATGGCGGCACCGCCGCGGCCGAGCAGCTTCTCGGCCGAGCGGCTCACCAGGGTGACGCGGCCGTCCCGGTCGAGGCCGATCACGCCGGCGGAGACGCCCGACAGCACCGCCTCCATGAAGCGGCGCCGCTCCGACATCTCGCGGTTGGCCGTCATAAGCCTGGTCTGCTGGCTCTCCAGCTCCTTGGTCATGGCGTTGAAGTTGGCCGACAGGCGCCGCAGGTCGCCCTCGCCGCGGCGGATCGGCAGCTCGACCTTGAGGTTGCCGCGCGCCACCTCCTGGGCGGCGCCGATGAGGCGCCGGATCGGCGCCACGAACAGGCCGGCGAACCACAGGCCGATCCAGATGGCCGCGAACAGCGCGGTCAGCGAGATCATGAAATACATGAGCGCGTGCGCCAGCACCTGGCCGCTGCGTGCGCTCTTGAGCTGGACGTAGGCCTCCACGGACTCCTTGAGATTGCGCAGGTTGCGCACCACCGTGGGGTCGACGCCGCGGGCGACGTAGAGGTAGGAGTCCTCATAGTTTTTCAGCTTGATGAGGGCCGCGACCCGGCCGCGCTGGGCGTCGCGCTCCAGGTAGGCGGGCAGCTCCTGGTAGGGGATGTTGGCGTCGTCCAGGCCCTCGGTCTTGGTGGGCATGAGCAGGGGCACGTGGCCCTTGTCGGCCGCGCCAATGAGGCTCTTGGGCGGGCGGACGTAGGGGATCCGCTCGTCCTCCAGCACCGCCAGCTTGACGGTGCCGGCTTTGTCGATGATGTAGGCCGCCGGGATATCGCGCAGGGCGGCCTGGCCGATCATGAGCTCGCGAAACTTTTCGGCGTTGTTGGCGACGTCGGCGGCGGCCTCGTCCAGATCGCGGGCCATGTTGATGGCCTCGGTGCGGATCACGGGGCCGTGCTCCAGCAGGTAGACCTTGCCGATGCCGGTGGCGTCGCGGACGATGGAGACGGTCTTTTCGTTGAACCAGCTGTCGAGAGAGCGCGAGAAGGTGCTGGTGGCGGCGATGGCAAGCAGCAGCGCGGGCAGGGCGGAGATCAGGCTGAAGAGCGCCACGATACGCACATGCAACCTGGCGCCGGCCACCTTCCTACGCCAGGCGCGCCACAGGCCGGCGCCCTGATAGGCGATCACGCCCACCATGGCGATCACCAGCACCAGGTTGATGAACAGGGCATTGAGCACAACCTCGTCGCTGGGCGCGATGGGGGCGAGGTTGCTCAGGATCAGATAGGTGGCGAGGGCCGAGACCATCGACAGGCTCACCACCACCAGGCCGATGCGGAAGGCGCGGTCGCTGGTGCCGGGCAGGGCCGGGGCGTCCTCGGCAAGGGGCTCCAGGGGGTCGCCAGCGGCCGGCGTGAGACTCTTGAGGCGGGCCCAGCCCCGGCGGGCCGCCTCGGCAGCCTGGCGGCCAAGGGCCTCCAGCCGCGTTGCGGCGGCGGCGGCCACAACCTTCAAGCGAGAAACGACGTCGTCTGGCGTCACGGATCGGTGCCCCAACCAACCTGCAGCAAAGCGATCACACAGACCGCCTCAGTGTGGCATTTTCGCGACAAGGTGTGGCTTT
>DATMZP010000554.1:0-4423 GCA_035573595.1 Hyphomicrobiaceae bacterium | reverse complement strand
GGCGGCGGCCGAGGACGTAGGCGGTGAAGGTGGTGCCCTCCGCCTCGAACAGCCGCTGCACGCAGCGCGGCGTGCAGCCGTGGCGCCCGGCGACGGCAGCCACGCACAGGTCGGCCCGATCCAGACTCCGCTCGATGTCCTCCTTGATGGCGACGAGGCGCGCCGCCTGCAGGCCGCCCATCTGCCCCATGCGCGCCGCGTCCGCCGTCGCTCCGATCAGGACAGCCATCAGGTCGTAGATGTGGGAGGCCATCAGCCGCTGCAGCTGTGGGCTGCCCGTGGTCGGCTCGTCCCACGCCAGGGCCACATAGCGCATCAGCAGGTCCAACGCTTCGCCGCCCCGGATCGGTCGCATGTAGCGCGCATCCGGCCCCGGCAGCAGCGGGGCAAGACGGGTTCTCGGAAAACGCAGCGCCAAGGCCTCGCTGGGCGGAAGGTGCGTGAGCCGCGACGGCTCAGTCCACGACACCAGCACCGCCTCGCCTTCCCCGAGGGCAATCTCCCTGCCGCACTGCTCGATCAGGTGCCGGCCCCTCATGTTCACGATCAGGGCCGCGTCGTCGGTCTCCGCATCGAGGAGCGCCCGCGTGCGCCGGCAGCACGCCCCGTAGAGCCGTCCTGCCGCCATCTGCAGGCCGGGCAGCAGACTGAGCGAAACGTCCACTTCGAACGGCGCATCCCGCTCAGGGCCCTCATCGCACCGCAGGCCGATGCGCGCGAAGCTGTCGCGCTGCGACGCCGGATGCGCGCATGCCGTCCCGTCGCCCCACGCCCAGGGCAGGGGCTCCGACGGCAGCAGGGCCGCTTCCGACACGATGGCGGGCACGCGACAGGGGGTCCGCGGAAAACCGCGCGTCATCAGCTTGCGCATGGGGGCGGTCGCCTGGTTGATCGCGTTGAGCATGCATCGAGAAATGTGGCGCATGCGGCTTAAGGCATCGAGAGCCCCGCCGCAAGCGCTCTTATCGTTTCCTATCGGCCGCTGCCGCCTGCTTCTCCCTTCTTCCGCCCGCAGCGGCGGCATTTGCGCGGGCTGTCGCTCCCGTCCCCATCTTCGTCGCCCCAGCCCAAGAGGGCAGGCTGGCGTTCCATGTATCAACGCTGCCCGGCGCGCCCCTTAGCTCGGTAAGCGCGCCGATGATACTCGACCAAAGGAGGATTTCTGTGCTCAGAACGATCTGTGTCTACACCCTGTTGATGCTCGCCATGGCCTTCATCGGCACGGCGCTGGCCCGTCCGGAAACCGCGGGTATCGAGGCTCGGGAGCTTCCGACATACCAGCTGATGGGCATGCCGATCACGCCTGTCCAGATGCAGGTGCTGAGCTCGGCTCACGTGCGCGAGAGCTCGCCGACGCCCACCCTGGTGGTAGACAGCGTGCCGGCGTCTCCGCATCAGGTGGCGGTCCTCACGCCACGGCCACGCACGACCCGGGCGGCGACTGTCTCATCCTCGGTCACACCGGTCCGCCTGACGCCCTAGCGGGCATTCGGCCGGCTCGCGTCAGCGCCGGCCCGGACCGCCTTCGTTCAACGACCGCGGAGAGCCAACATGCAGACATCCAGCCTGGTATTTGCGTTGTTCGCCGGTTTCAGCGGGCTGCGGATCTTCTCGTACCTGCCGCAGATCTACCGGGTTGCTTGCGATGCCAACGGCGCCTCGGCCATCTCGTACGCCACCTGGAGCTCGTGGGTCGGCGCCAATCTGGCCACCGCGCTCTACGCGCTGGCCAACCTGGGAGACGTGCTCCTGGCCGGCGTGAGCCTCGTCTACGCCGCCTGCTGCGCGACGGTGATCGCCCTGACGATCGCCAAGCGCCACGGGCTGGCCCGGCGGCTGGCCGCGCAACAGCGGCATTCTGCGCCGCGCCAGCTCCCCGCCAACTGCCCCCAGCTGATTGAAATGCCGGCCAGCATTGGCTAGATTGGGCGCATGCAACGGCGTCCTTGCATTGCGATTGCGCGAATTACGGCCCCGGCCGCCTAAGGGCGCCGGGCTTATCGCCGTTTCACTGTCGCAATCGTTGCAAGGACCGTCTCCTATGACATCCCCTGTCGTTTCTGCCTCCGGCGCGGCCAGCGCCGAGCCACATACCGTCCGTGCCTATTTTTTCATCTCCGCCCCCGCCGACCCCGGCCTGCTGCCGCGCCTGATCGAGCCGGTCGCCAAGCTGGGCGCCGTGCCCGCCCGCGTGCATGCCTCCCGCGAGTCCGGCGACGGCAGCGAGCTCACTGTCGACCTGCGGCTTGCCGGGGTGGCGCCGCGCACCGCCGACCTCATCGGACGGGCGCTAAGGGCCGTGGTCGGCGTGCGCCAGGTCAGGGCGGTCGTGGAGATCGAGACGGCCGATTGAGGCGCGACGCGGCGTCGGGTAGGTTGGGTCAAGCGGAGCGCGGATCCAACGCATGAGAGGCGACGGCGTTGGATCTTCGCGACCGCTCGACCCAACTTACGAAACCGCTCGCATGCCGACCGCAAGGGACTGGGCCAGGACGAAGGCGCCGAGCCTCGCCGATATGGAGGCGCTGGCGGCCGCCGCCTGGCGGCGGCTCCCGCGCCAGTTCCGCGACCTGTGCGACAACGTGGTGATCCGCGTCGAGGACTTCCCCACCGACGAGGTGCTGCAGGAGATGGACCTGGAAGGCCCCTTCGACCTGCTGGGGCTGTTCCAGGGTGTCAGCATCGACCGCCGCAGCGTGATGGACCCTGCGGGCCTGCCCAACATGGTCTACCTGTACCGCCGTCCGATATTGGACTACTGGGCCGAGCACAACGAGACGCTGGGCCATCTCGTCACCCACGTGCTGGTGCATGAGATCGGCCACCATTTCGGGCTGTCCGACGCCGATATGGGGCACATCGAGGCGGCGGCGGGCGACTGACACCCCCTCGATCAGCAGGCTGCAGGCGACCATCCGGCCACACCCGGCCCGGGTTTATCCAATCCCTAACGAATCGCTGCCAACATTCGGTTGCAAACCCCGCACCATGCGGGCAAAGGTTGTCGGCAAATCTCTGAGGGCTTGACCATGGGGGCTGTTCGCGGCGGAGCGTCTTCGTTGGCAAGAGCGCCGCAGGCCGCGGCGGTGTTGCTGCTCGTGTGCCTGGCATCGCTGACCGGTGCAGCGGCCGAGAGTCCAACGCCCGAGGAGTACCTGACGCGCTCCGGTGCCACCGCCAAGCTGGTCGAGCCGGGGGAGCTGGAGTTCGACGGGCGCAAGCTCCTCTGCGGCCGGCGGCCGACGGTGCTTGACGAGAAGCTCGACGACTACGGCGCAGCCTATCCTGGCTTTCTCATCCTCAACCCGAAGCTGTTGGCGAAGGTATCCACGCCGGTGAAGCTGTGGATTCACGCGCACGAGTGCGGCCACCAGTACCGCGGCCCCGACGAGGAGACGGCGGATTGCTTCGCGGTGCAGCGCGGACGCCGCCAAGGCTGGCTGACGCCGGAGGGGCTCGATGAGGTGTGCAAGTTCATCTCGCCTGCCAAAGGCGATGCGATGCACTTCGCAGGCTCGCACCGCTGCGAGACCATGCGCCGCTGCTACGCCGATCGGACGGTGAAGTGAATCCTTCGGGAGCAATGCTGTGAAGCGGCATTGCGTCGACACACGCCTTCCCCGGGCACCTTCGCCCATGAACACGACAGTTCGGCGTGGCGCCGCTTACCCGTGCATCCGCGTACGAATGGCGCGGGGCGGCTCCTCAGCCTGATCTGTACCCTGCGGGGCCGCGATCGCCGGCGTGGGCCGGATCGCCCCCCGTCCCGCCCTCTGCGCGGCGCCCGGCCCCAGGAACCAGGCATCGATGAGGTGCAGCTCGTCGGCGGAGAGATTGAGGCCCTGGCCGCGGCAGCGCGCAACCACGAAGGTGCGGAAGCGGCTGGCAAACAGGTCGGCCGAGGCGCCCTGCTCGAACCAGGGATCGGCCTCGCTCACCACCTCCAGGACGAAGCGGACGTCGTCGCGGCGCAGCTCGATGCCGCGCTCCTGGGCCTGCTGGGTGATCTTGCCCAGCGTCTCGACGCCGAGCAGATCGTGCTCGTTGATCTCCTTGGCCATGATCTCGAACAGCACGCGGTATTCCTGTGGCGCCAGCGGCGGCGCCTGGCAGGCCTCCTGGATGCGGGCGATGGACTGCTGGATCGGGTTCGGCGAATCGAGCCGCTGCGGAGCCGCGGCCAGGGCGGACTGTACGGCCTGGTGGGCGACTGGCGCCTGCGGCAGCACCGCGACGCGGGCGGCCTGCGCAGCTGGCGCAGCGTCGGCGCGGGCAGCCTCGGGCATCGGATGCGGGGAGCTGCGCGCCGCCGCAGGCTCGACCTCGGCCTCCACCTGGCTTGGGGCGGCGGGAGCCTCGGCAGACGAGGCTGCCTCAGGCGCGTGCGCGTCAGGCTGCTGCGCAGCCGCATGCAGCGGCGTGG